>CAYOUO010000050.1:0-30845 GCA_964407155.1 uncultured Hyphomicrobiales bacterium
TGCGTAGGATACCCGATTTTGCCGACTAGTACAAACAGGGAACATCAACTCTCGTCGCTAGGCTCGAGACGATGTTTCGGCCGCCGTTTGTACACGCCAGGGCTGTTGACCAGGCGCTGGCGGTATTTGGGCGACCGCAGGTCGCGCGCCAGCGGGTTGCGCCGCACAGGCTTTTTGCCGGTGCTTGGCCGGGCCTTCTTCATTGTTGCAACCCCGCTGCGCTCATGTCTTCGATTGACCCTTTGCGGGCGGTTTCATATCTGAGGGGCGTGTCGAAGCTTGAAATTATCACCCTTCCCGATCCCCTGCTGAGAAGCCGTAGTCTGCCCGTCGAACGGGTGGACGGCGAGCTGCGCGCTTTCATGGACCAGATGCTGGAGACCATGTACGACGCGCCCGGCATCGGCCTGGCCGCCGTTCAGGTCGCGGTGCCCCGGCGCATCGTCACCGTCGATGTTGCCCAGCGCGAGGACAAGGACGCGCCTGCCGCGCCGCTGTTTCTCATCAACCCGGAGATCCTCTGGGCCTCGGATGAGCGCGCCGCGGCGGAGGAGGGCTGCCTGTCGATCCCGGAGTATTTCGCCGAAGTAGAGCGCCCGGCAAAGGTCCGGGTCGCCTACCTCGACGAGAACGGCAAAAGGCAGGAGATCGAGGCCGATGGTATCCTCGCCGTCTGCCTTCAGCACGAGATCGACCATCTCGATGGCAAGCTGTTTATCGATCGTCTTTCGAAGCTGAAACGCGACATGGTTATCAGGAAGTTCACCAAGCAGGCCCGCGTTGGCAGCCGGCCGGCCGCTCTGTAACGGCGGTCACACTTCCTCGCACAGCCGGCCGCAATTCGGCTGTATTCCTGCCCAGTGATTGAGCTTGCCGCGGGCCCGCCAGGGAACCTTTGTTCCCGATCGGGCGTTTTGCCGCTTGCGAGATCACGGAGAAACCCAATGATTAGCAAGACCGTAATGGCTTTGGCCATCGTTTCGGCAATTGGATTGGCCGGCTGCACCACGGACGAGAAGATCGCCTCGGGTGCGGGCATTGGTGCGGCGATCGGTGGGGTCGCGACCAATTCGGTGGGTGGCGCTCTCATCGGCGCGGGCGTGGGCGCTGTCACGGCGGCTGTCCTCGTCAGCAATCACCACAACGGGTGGTGCACATATCGTTCACCGCATGGTCACGTTTACAACGCGCGCTGCCGTTAACTGACGGCAGCCCTTCACGCCGGGGCGCGTACTTCCTCCCCGTACGCGCCCCGGCTGACGTCCTGCTCTTGCTCTCCTGGACGGTGGTGGCTAATCCGCAGGCCTGCGCATAGCCTTTTTCGGGACGCCCGCCTTTGCGGTGCCGACCCTCAGCGAACTCATCGGACATTCCCACGACGTCGCCGCGGTCTATACCCAGCCGCCGCGGGCAGCCGGTCGCGGCATGGGCGCGCGCCGCTCGCCAGTGCATGAAGCCGCGGACCGCTTCGGCCTTCAGGTTTTCACGCCCGAGCGACTGAAGGCGGAAGGCGAGGCGGAGCGCTTCCAGGCGCTCGGCGTCGAGGCCGGTGTGGTCGTCGCCTACGGCCAGATCCTGCCGCGTGCTTTTCTCGTCGTCCCGGCGAACGGCTGCCTCAACCTGCACGCCTCGCTCCTGCCGCGCTGGCGCGGGGCCGCTCCGATTGCGCGCGCCATCATGGCGGGCGATCCCGAGACCGGCGTCATGGTCATGCGCATGGAGGCGGGTCTCGATACCGGACCAATCGCGATGAGCGAGCGTGTTACTATCGCACCCGACGCGACGGCCGGCGAATTGACGGAGCGGCTGGCGGTGCTCGGCGCCGACCTGATGGTGCGGGCGCTGGCGGCGTTGTCGCGCGGCGGCCTGTCGTTCGCGCCGCAGGCCGACGAGGGTGTCACTTATGCGGCCAAGCTCGACAAGAACGAGACCCGCATCGACTGGACGCGTCCGGCCGCTGAAGTGCACAACCACATTCGCGGGCTGTCGCCCGATCCCGGTGCGTGGTTCGAGCTCGACCTCGGCAAGGCGCCCGAGCGCGTCAAGGTGCTGAGGTCGCAATGCGCGGACGGCGCCGGCGAGCCCGGCGCCGTGCTGGATGGTGCGCTGACCGTCGCGTGCGGAACGGGAGCCGTCCGGCTGCTCCAGATCCAGCGTGCCGGCAAACAGCCGGTCGCGGCGGCCGAGTTTCTGCGCGGCCTGCGCGCGCCGCTTATTCGCCTCGCCTGAGCATGCCGCGCTACAAGCTCACCATCGAGTATGACGGCGGGCCATTCGTCGGCTGGCAGCGGCAGGAGAACGGCCTCTCCGTGCAGCAGGCGCTGGAGGAAGCGATCGCCGCGTTCTCCGGCGAAACGGTAATCGTGAAAGGGGCGGGGCGCACCGATTCCGGCGTCCATGCGCTGGGACAAGTGGCGCACATCGATCTTGCCCGGGAACGCAGCGCCGATGTCGTGCGCGATGCCACCAACGCCAATCTCAGGCCGCACCCGATCTCGGTCGTTGCCGCGGAGGCGGTCTCCGGTGAATTCGACGCGCGCTTCTCGGCGGTGAAGCGGCATTACCTCTACCGCATCCAGCAGCGGCGCGCGGCGCCCGCGCTCGACCGCGGTCGCGTATGGTGGATCGCGCAGCCACTCGACGTCGCGGCAATGCACGCCGCCGCGCAGGCGCTCGTAGGCAAGCACGATTTCACCACGTTCCGTTCGGCGCAATGCCAGGCGAAATCGCCGGTGAAGACGCTGGACCGGCTCGACGTCTCGCGCGAAGGCGACGAGGTAGTGATCCGGGCGAGCGCACGCTCGTTCCTGCACAATCAGGTGCGCTCGATGGTCGGCACGATCCGGAAAGTCGGCGACGGAAGCTGGCCGCCCGAAGCGGTCGGCGAGGCGCTCGCAGCGCGCGACCGCGCCCGCTCCGGCCCCGTCGCGCCGGCCGATGGGCTTTATCTGGTCGCCGTCGATTACTGATCAACTGGTGAACGGATAGCCCGTCACCTGATTGATGACGAGGACGATCGCGATGCTGACCAGCCAGTCGAGTGCGACCAGCCCGGCCGCAACGTCGGGTGCGACGCCCAATGTCCGGCGCGCAATCACGAAAGTGAGGCGCAGCGAAAACGCGAGCGCGATCAGCGATGGCAATAGCAACACCTCGTCGCTCAGCCCGAGCAGGCTGAGAACGGCGATGATCGCAAACGGCACCGTCATCAGGATGGTCGCCCAGTTGCGAATGGCGACGTAGGGCACGTAACCGCGGCCGACGCCGATGAAGCCGGCGATGAGCGCGATCAGGATCGGGAATGTCACCCAGTCAAGGGCGAGGCTGACCGCCTTGCCCGACCAGAACACGCTGTCGCTGAAACCGTCCGGTGGCAAACTGCGCTCGATCGCCACGCGGTCGGCAAGCGCCGCTATGGCATAGAGCGGCGCCACGACGATGATCGCCTGGAAGGAGCGCCAGAAGCCATCGACGCCGGTCTCGAAAAACTGCGGTGCGTCCGGCTTGTTGAGAAAAAAGCGCCACGCGCCGGTGAGCGCGCGTTCGGTCTCGCGCCGGTCGATCACCGCGGCTGTCCGAAGAAGCGGCCCAGGAATTCGCGGTAGATGGCGGTGAGCCGATCGAGATCGGCGAGCGGAATGCGCTCATCGGTCTGATGCATCGTGTCGCCGACGGGGCCGAACTCGACCACCGGGCAGAAATCGCGGAAATAGCGCGCGTCGGAGGTGCCGCCGCCGGTCGAGCTGTCGGCGGCCAGGCCGGTGACGTGGCTGATCGCGGCCCTGATTGTTTCCAGCAGCGGTCCGGGCGCCGTCACGAATGACTGGCTGGGGTTGGGCTCATAAACGATCTCGACGTCCCGCTCGGCAACCTGGATGATCTCGCTGCGCAAAAGCGCGTTCAGCGACATCGGCGTCCACAGGTCGTTGAAGCGGATGTTGAAGCGGGCGCACGCTTCGCCGGGGATCACGTTGAAAGCACCGTTGTCTGTGGCGAGACCCGTGATCTCAAGGTTTGACGCTTGGAAGCCCGGGCTGCCGTCGTCGATCTCCAGCATGCTCAGGCGGTCCAGGATGCGCACCAACTCCGGCACGGGATTGTCGGCAAGATGCGGGTAGGCGACGTGCCCCTGCTTGCCGCGCACGATGATCGTTCCCGACAGCGACCCGCGCCGGCCGACCTTGACGGTGTCGCCGACGGCCTTCTGTGATGTCGGCTCGCCGACGATGGCCGCGTCGAAGCGGTGGCCGGCGCCCTTGGCCCAGTCGAGCAGCTTGACGGTGCCGTTGATCGCCGGGCCTTCCTCGTCGCCGGTGATCGCCAGCGACAGCGTTCCTGCCTGGCCAGACCTCGCCCAGTCGAGTGCGGCAGTCAGGAACGCGGCGATGCCGCCCTTCATGTCGACCGCGCCGCGGCCGTACATTGCCCCATCCGCGACCTCTGCCGCGAAAGGCGGATGCCGCCAGCGCGCCTCGTCGCCCGGCGGAACGACATCGGTGTGGCCGCCGAACACGAGGTGCGGAGCACCCGAGCCGACGGTGGCAAACAGGTTGCGCACGGCCGGCATGTCGGGCTCGGAGAAGGTCAGCTGCTCGACCGTGAAGCCGGCGGCGGCCAGCGCTGTGGCGAGGTAATCCTGCGCGCCGCCATCTTCCGGCGTCACCGACCGGCAGGCGATCAGCGAGCGCAGATGGTCGGCGGCGGTCCTGGGGTTCGGCTGGGTCTGGTCCGGCATGGATACTGCGTACAGCGGGCGAGGTTGACGGGGGGGTTTAGCTATCGCGCAACTGCGGCGTCAACCAGCCCGCCTGCCGAGAGGATCCGGGCCAAACCGGTTCATCCCGAGGGTTCCGCGCTGGCAGAACCAGACCAGCAATATGATCGAGCCGATCAGCGGTATGAGGCAAAGGAGAAGAAACCAACCCGACCTGTCGCGGTCGTGCAGCCGCCGAACGGAAACCGCGATATCGGGAATGAGCAGGCCGAGCGAGACGATTGCGCTGACCATCGCGATGCGGGAGTCTCCCGTCAGGGCGAAGTCGATGATCCTGGCCACCAGGCTGGTCAGTGCAACAAAGAGCACCCAGTACCAGTATTCCGATCGCGATGCCCGCCCGCTGAAGCGAACGTAGTTCCGAAAGCCCGCCGCGATAGCTTCGCCAAATCCCATCTCGCCCTCCTGCCACCTGATTCCAGTTGCAGGGGCACAGGATACACGCCCTTGTTTTGCCGAGGCTAGTCGCGCAGGAGGTCGTTCACGCTGGTCTTGGAGCGGGTCTGGGCATCGACCTTCTTGACGATGACAGCGCAGGAGAGCGAGGGGCCGGGCTCGCCGTTCGGGAGCGGCTTGCCCGGCATCGAACCGGACACCACCACGGAGTAGGGCGGCACCTTGCCCATGTGCACTTCGCCGGTGGCACGGTCGACGATCTTGGTCGACTGGCCGATGAACACGCCCATCGAGATGACGGAGCCTTCGCCGATGACCACGCCCTCGACGACTTCCGAGCGCGCGCCGATGAAGCAGTTGTCCTCGATGATGGTTGGCCCCGCTTGCAGCGGCTCGAGCACGCCGCCGATGCCGACGCCACCCGAGAGGTGGACGTTCTTGCCGATCTGCGCACAACTGCCGACCGTCGCCCACGTGTCCACCATGGTGCCGGAATCGACGTGGGCGCCGAGGTTCACGAACGACGGCATCAGGATGACGTTCGGCGCGATGAAGGCCGAGCGCCGGACGATGGCGCCGGGCACGGCGCGGAAGCCGGCCTTGCCGAAATCGACCTCGCTCCAGCCGGAGAATTTCGAGGGAACCTTGTCCCACCACGTAGCGCCGCCCGGGCCGCCCTCGATCAGGGCCATCGGGTTGAGGCGGAAGGAGAGGAGCACCGCCTTCTTGGCCCACTGGTGAACCTGCCAGGCGCCGTTCACCTTTTCCGCCACGCGCAGTTCGCCGTGGTCGAGCATGGCGAGCACTTCCTCGACGGTATCGCGCACCGGGCCGGCGTGCGCGGTATCGATCCTGTCGCGCTCGGCCCACGCCGCCTCGATGGTTGCTTCCAACGCCCGGCGATCAGTCATTTTCCTGCCCTCAAGGGATAGCGGCGACCGCTGGCAATATCGGGTTTTCGCAGACGGCGCTACCCGCCGGCGACCACGGCAAGCACGCCCTGGAGAAATCCCGCGAGATCATCGGTCACGAAGTCCACGTGCGCAGCTTCGCGGCCTTCCTGCTCCCAGGCTTCGCCGAGGACTTCCGTGGCTTCCGCCGGGACGATCAGCACGGTTGCCATGCCGAGCGCGGCCGGCACCGCGAGGTTGCGCGACAGGTCCTCGAACATCGCGGCGCGGCGTGGGGTCACGCCGGTTGCGGCGAGAAACCGGTCATAGGTCTCGGCCGCCGGCTTCGGCAGAAGATCCGAGCTCACGATGTCGAAGATGTCCTCGAAGTGGCGGGTGACGCCCAGCCGCTCCGCCACCTTCTCGGCATGAGCCCGCGAGCCGTTGGTGAGGATGAACTTGCGGCCGGGCAGGCGCTCGATTGCCGCGGCTAGTGCCGGGTCGGGCTGCACCACCGAATGGTCGATGTCGTGGACGTAGGCGAGGAACTCGTCCGGCGCGATGCGATGTTCCTCCATCAGCCCGCGCAGCGTGGTGCCGTAGCGCTGGTAGTAATCCTTCTGGATGCGCCGGGCGTCGTCGCGCGACAGCTTCAGCAGGTTGGCGACGTAGTCGTGGATGCGCCGGTCGACCTGCTGGAACAGGTTGGTGCTGCGCGGATAGAGCGTATTGTCGAGGTCGAAGACCCAGGCATCGACGCCGCGGAAACGCGCGAGATCACCGGCTGGCGCCGCTGCGGCGTCCGTCATGGCTTGATCAGCGTGCCGGCGCCGTGGTCGGTGAAGAGCTCGAGCAATACGGCATGCGGCACCTTGCCGTTCAGGATGACGACGCCCTCGACGCCCTGGCGGATGGCGTCGATGCAGGTCTCCACCTTCGGGATCATGCCGCCGGAAATCGTGCCATCCTTGATCAGCGCGCGGGCTTCCTTGACGGTGAGCTGCTTGATGAGCGCACCGTTTTTATCGAGCACGCCCGGCACGTCGGTCAGGAACAGGAGACGTGCGGCGCCGAGGCGCCCGGCAATGGCGCCGGCGAAGGTGTCGGCGTTGACGTGGTAGGTATTGCCGTCGTCGCCCGGAGCCACCGGTGCGATGACGGGGATGAGGCCTGCTCCCAGTACCATGTCGATCACCGCGCGGCTGACCCGCTTGGGCTCGCCGACGAAGCCGAGATCGATCTCGCGTTCGATGTGGGAGTCGGGATCTTTCTCGGTGCGGGTGACCTTTTCGGCGAAGACCATGTTGCCGTCCTTGCCGGAAAGGCCGACCGCCTTGCCGCCTTCGGCATTGATCGCCATCACGATCTCTTTGTTGATCGAGCCGGCGAGCACCATCTCGACCACCTCGACTGTTGCCTTGTCGGTGACGCGAAGGCCGCCGCGGAACTCCGATTTGATGCCAAGCAGGTCGAGCATGCGGCCGATCTGCGGACCGCCGCCGTGAACCACCACCGGCCGCGCGCCGGCGGTCTCGAGCAGCGTGATGTCGCGGGCAAATGCCTTCGCGAGTTCGGCATCGCCCATGGCGTGACCGCCGTACTTCACGACCACGATCTTCTGGTCGTAGGCGAGCATGTAGGGAAGGGCGGCCGAGATCAGCCGTGCGGTCGTGACGGCGTCGGCGGCTTCGGCGGTGTCGGTCATGGTCTCTCCCCGGCGGGCTCGGGCGGGCGCTCTATAGCGGGTTTGGGCGGCGGCCACAAACCCGGCGGACCTAGTCGCTGCGCGACAGAAGTTCGGCGATTTCGGCCCTGAGAACGTCAATGCCGCTGCCGGTCTCCGACGATGTAGCGAGAACCGTGGGGTGGGTCGCGGCGCGTCTCGCGATCGCCGCTGTCACGCCGTCAACCGCCGCCGCAACTTCGGCCGCCTTCAGGCGATCGGCCTTGGTCAGCACCACCTGGCAGGAGACCGCGGCCCTGTCGATGGTCTTCAGCGTCTCGACGTCGCTGTCCTTCAGCCCGTGACGCGCATCGACCAGCAGATAGATACGGCGCAGCCGGGCGCGGCCACGGAGAAAATCGGCGACGAGTTTTTCCCAGGCGGCGGCATCGGCTTTCGAGGCGCGGGCATAGCCGTAGCCCGGCATATCGACGATCGTCAGGCCGGAGCCGGCGGAGAAGAAGTTGAGCTCACGCGTGCGCCCCGGGGTCGCCGACGTACGGGCCAGCGCCTTCTGACCGGTGAGAGCATTGATCAGCGACGACTTGCCGACATTCGAGCGGCCGGCGAAGGCGACCTCGACTTCGGTCGCCGGCCTGAGCGCGCGCGCGTCGGGGGCGCCGAAGACATGTTGCCATGGCCGGGCGAACAGAAGGCGCCCCCGTTCGAGCCACGCCTGTTCATCGTCGTCGTGGTGATCGTCGCCCATGGCGCGCCTCGTTGCGACGCCGGCGAGCCGCTGCTCAGCCCTTGGCCTTGCCGGTCTTCGCCTTGACCTTCTTCTTGTCGTCGTTGGCAACCGCTGGGGCGGCTATCGCTGGTGCCGTCGCGGGCTTCGCCGGTCTGAGGCCAAGCGAAGAGACGATGTTGCCCCAGAGGTCCACGTCGGCGCCCTGACGGCGCATGATGAAGTACTGCTGCGTCACCGACAGCGTATTGTTCCACGCCCAATAGATGACGAGCCCTGCCGGAAACGAAGCCAGCATGAACGTGAAGATCAGCGGCATCCAGGTGAAGATCGCGGCCTGCGCCGGGTCCGGCGGCGTCGGATTGAGGCGCATCTGCACGAACATCGTGATGCCCATGATGATCGGCCAGGCGCCGAGCAGCAGGAAGTGGCCGATGACCGGCACCTGCCCGGGGTCATAGGGCAGGAGGCCGAAGAGGTTGAAGATCGTGGTGGGATCGGGCGCCGAGAGGTCGTGAATCCAGCCGAAGAACGGCGCATGCCGCATTTCGCTGGTGACGTAGAGCACCTTGTAGAGCGAGAAGAAGACCGGGATCTGGATCGCCACCGGCCAGCAGCCGGCGAGCGGATTGATCTTCTCTTTCTTGTAAAGCTCCATCAGGGCCTGCTGCTGCCGGGCCTTGTCGTCCTTGTACTGCTCGCGAAGCGCGGCCCTCTGCGGCTGCACGCGCTTCATCGCGCTCATCGACTTGTACGACTGGTTGGCAAGCGGAAAGAACAGCGCCTTGACGCAGACCGTCACCGCCAGGATCGCGAGGCCGAAGTTGCCGAACAGGCGGTAGAAGAAGTCGAGGACCGCGAACATCGGCTTGGTGATGATCCACAGCCACTCGCCCCAGTCGATGAGGAGATCGAAATGCGGGATGCCGCCGACCTGCGCGTCGCGGTAATCGTTGACGACGGCGACCTGCTTGGCGCCAGTAAAGAGCCGGCTGCTCATCGATGCGGTGGCGCCCGGCGCCAGCGATACGGTGTCGCCGGTGTAATCCGCCTGATAGCCGGCCGGCGTCTCGATGCGCTCGAATTTGGCGACGAAATCCTTGCCTGATTCCGGAATGAGCGCCGTGGCCCAGTACTTGTCGTTGATGCCGAACCAGCCGCTCGTTGCCTTGTCGAAGGTCACCAGCTTGTCGCTGTCGAGCGACTTGTAGGCCTCCTGCTTCAGGTGCTGGTCGCCAACCACTCCGATCAGGCCGAGATGAAGGATGTAGCTGCCGTTGGCGGGCGCACCGAAACGGGTCACGCGCCCATACGGGGTCAGGGCTGCCGTCGCGCTGCCGTTGTTTTTCACCGCGTCGGTCACGGTGAACATGAACTTGTCGTCGACGGCGATGGTGCGGCTGAACACAAGACCGGCGCCATTGTCGAAAGTCAGCGTCACCGGCGTCGTCGGGGTGAGCTTGGCACCGGCCGGCGCTATCCATTTCGTTGTGGGACCGGGGAGGGGCCCCGCCGTCGCGCTGCCAACCCAGCCGAACTCGGCAAAGTAGCCGTCCGGTGCATTGGCAGGACTGAGGAGAGCAATCGTCGGACTGCTCTTGTCGACGGTCTCGTGATAATCGTTCAACCGCAAATCATCGATGCGGCCGCCGGCCAGATTGATCGAGCCGGTGACCGACGGGGTCGTGATCGGCACCCGCGGCGTTTCGGCGAGCGCCGCCTCGCGGGTGAGCGCGCTGGCCGCGGCGGTGCCGACCGGCGTTGCGCCCTGGCCCCTGTCTTGGACTGGCGTCGGGGAAGCGCTGCCGGGAGCGGCAGCGCCCGAAGCGGGCGCCGCCTGCTGCGCGGCGATTTCCTGCTGTTGCTGGGCCTTCTGCATCTGCGGCCCGGCGATGAAGAACTGCCAGCCAAACAAGACGACGAGCGAGAGGGCAATCGCGATGAGAAAATTGCGGTTATCTGGCATCAGTCGGACCCGTGCGCCCGCGTTTCACTTTGTGCCCTGGCGTGCCAGGAGTTCGAACCCGCTCGATAGATCGGTGACCAGACGCCCAAATTGAAGGGTCAAAGCGGCCGGACGCGCGACGACGACGTAATCGGTGGCGGCGGCTGCGTGCGCCGACGCCTGCTTCACCGCTTCCCTCAGCCGGCGCCGGACGCGATTGCGAACCACGGCATTGCCGATCTTCCTGGTCACGGTGAACCCGAAGCGGGGGAGATCGCCCCTCACCCCCGGCACCGGCTTTTCGCGGGCCAGTGCCTGCAAGACAAAGCCTGAACGCGTGACACGTTTCCCGGCCGCAACGGCCTTGAACGCCGCACGGCGCTTCAGGCTTTCCATCAAGTTTGCCGGCCTTGCCGGCTCATGCGTCAAGCCGTGAGCTTCTTGCGGCCGCGCGCCCGCCGGGCATTGATGACCTGGCGTCCGCCGGGCGTCGCCATTCTGGCGCGAAACCCATGCCGCCGCTTGCGCACGAGCTTGCTCGGTTGGTACGTCCGTTTCATCTCGTCTTCTCCGCGCGGCTCGAATGCGTCGGGCTTATAAGGAGGGAGCCGAATCGAGTCAACGCGCACGGGCGGCGGGCAAGGCCTGAATCGGCAGGTTTTCCCTTCAGGCTGGCCGGAAATAAAGGCAACCATGGCGGAAGTCATTACCCCCGACATCTGCGTCATTGGCGGGGGCCCCGGTGGAATTGCCGCGGCAAAGGCAGCGGCGGCGGCCGGCGTCAGCGTGGTTCTGATCGAAAAGGGCGCGCTTGGCGGCAATTATCTTGCTGCGGCAGTCCCGTCGAAGGCGCTGGTCGCGGCTGCAGAAACCCACGAAGCCCTCAGAATCGGCCCTTCGCTCGGAATCAGCGGCGCGCCGCTCCAGGTCAATCTCAACCGCGTCCGCGACCACATCCAGGCGGCTGCGGCGGATGCTGCGCGGACGCTGACGCCGGAAAGGCTGGCCGTCCTGGGCATTCAGGTCGTCCCGGGGGCAGCCCGCTTCGTCGATCCGGCAACGGTGGCTGTGGGCGAGCGCGTCATCCGCGCCCATCGCTTCATTCTGGCCGTGGGCCTGCAGCCCGCCCTGCCGAAGCTGCCCGGCCTCGACACCGTGGAGACGATGTCATTTGCCGATGCCCTCGATCTCGACCGGCGACCGTCGCACCTCGTCATCATTGGTGCCACCCGCTATGCGCTCGAGCTGGCGCAGGCCTATGCCCGGCTCGGGATCGATTCCACCATCGTCAGCACCGGGGCCGCGCTTTCCGGCGAGGACCCCGAACTCGCCGCCATCATCGTGGAACGTCTGCGCGCGGACGGCATCCGCGTTCGTCACGGCGTCACCATCCACAGCATCGCCCGGCGTCGAAGCGGCATTCGCCTCGTCCTTGTCGATCCCTCCGATGCGGAGGCGGACGGCGCCGAGATCGCGGTGGACGGATCGCACGTCCTGGCCGCATCGAGTGGGGTGGCGGCGACCGTCGGTCTCGGCCTCGCCGCCGCCGGGATTACGAGCAGCGAAACCGGCATTGCCGTCGACGGCAACCTCCGCACGTCCAACCGACGCGTCTATGCCATCGGCGATGCCGTGCGGGGCACGCGCTCCGTGGCGCGCGCCGAGCTTCAGGCCGAGGCGGTCGTCCGTTCCATTCTCTACCGTGTGCCGCGCAAGGGCGACGACTGGCTGGCGCCGCGCGTGGCCTTCACCGATCCCGGGTTCGCGACGGTAGGCCTCAGCGAGGCGGCGGCGCGGGCGCGTTACGGCACCGTGCGCATATTCCGGCTGCCGTTTGCGGAAAGTGCGCGGGCCCGCATCGAGCGGCAGCCGGCCGGACTGATCAAGGTGATTGCGACCCGCGGCGGGCGCATTCTCGGGGCAGGCATCGCGGGCCGCGACGCGGCGGAGCTTATTGCTCCATGGTCGCTCGCGGTCGCCAACCGCGTGACACTGCCGGCGATGGCCGCAATGGTGCCGGCGTCGCCGACGCGCGCGGCGTTGACCGCGGCCATCGCGCGCATGGAAGGAGAGAACCGGGCCGCGGGTTTGACGGCTGCCCTGCGGCAGCGCATCATCTGGCTTCTGAGGAAGTTCGGCTGAGCGCGCCATGAACGAGCAGACCGGCGGGCCGCAATCCACCTCGGAGCCTTCAGCGAGAGCGGCGGGGGTTCGTGCGTCGACAGGGCGCCGCGTGGGGCTGTCGACACGGCTGTTCGTGCTCACCGTGCTGTTCGTGACGGTCAGCGAGATTCTCATCTACGTTCCTTCGATCGCCAACTTCCGCACCAGTTGGCTGATGGATCACCTGACAATGGCGGATGCGGCCAGCCTCGTGCTTGCCGAATCCGGCGACCAGACGGTGCCGCGCGACATCCAGGACGATCTGCTGAAGGCGGTCGGCGCCATGGGCATCGCGATCCGCACCGGCAGCGTGAGCCGCCTCATTGCGACCGTGGAAATGCCGCCCGCCGTGGACAGCGTGGCCGACCTCAGGGTGATGAACCCCACCGCCGACATCGGCGATGCGTTCGCAACCCTGTTTGCACCCGGCATGCGCATCCTGCGGGTGATCGGCCAGTCGCGGACCGGCGCGACGCTCGAGATCATCATCAGCGACCGCGCGCTCCGCGACGCGATGCTGCACTATTCGATCAACATCATCTGGCTGTCGCTGATCATCTCGGTGCTCACCGCCGGATTGCTCTACTTCTCGATCAACCGGCTGTTCGTGCGGCCGATGCGGCGGCTCACCGACAACATGGTCGCCTTCTCGGAGAAGCCCGAGGATTCCACCCGCATCATCGTGCCGAGCGGGCGCGGCGACGAGATCGGCGTCGCGGAGGAGCATCTCGCCGACATGCAGTCGGCGCTGCAGGGAACGTTGCGCGAGCAGCGGCATCTCGCCGACCTCGGGCTCGCCGTCTCCAAGATCAACCACGACCTGCGCAACATGTTGGCCGCGGCGCAGCTCTTTTCTGACCGGCTGGCGGGTGTGCCCGACGAGAACGTGCAGCGCTTCGCGCCCAAGCTGATCGCCACGCTCGATCGCGCCATCGCCTACGCGCAGGCGGTGCTGACCTATGGCAAGGCGCGGGAGGCGGCCCCGGCACGGCGGTTGCTCGCGCTCGACCGGCTGGTCGCGGACGTTGCCGACTCACTCGGCCTTTCCGGCCACCCGGCGATCGCATTCGAAAATCGCGTGCCGCACGACCTCGAAATCGATGCCGATCCCGACCAGCTGTTCCGCGTGCTGCTCAATCTCTGCCGGAATGCGGTGCAGGCGCTCGACGGCGATGCCGGCCCGGCCGTCGTGCGGCGGCTTACCGTGCGCGCGGAGCGCCACCAGGCGGAAGTCATCATCGAGGTTGCCGATACTGGTCCGGGGGTGCCGGCGCAGGCCCGGGTCAATCTCTTCCGCGCCTTTCAGGGCGCGACGCGACCCGGCGGCACCGGGCTCGGCCTCGCCATCGCCGCCGAAATCGTGCGGGCGCACGGCGGGTCGATCGAACTCGTTGACCGTCGCGGGCCGGGCGCAACTTTCCGTATCGTCATTCCCGACCGCCCGGGCCGGGAATAGCGCGATATGCAGCAGATGGTTTGCGCTGTGACTATATCGAGGAAATGGCGCGCCCGAAGAGATTCGAACTCCTGACCCCCAGATTCGTAGTCTGGTGCTCTATCCAGCTGAGCTACGGGCGCGTGCGTGTTAGCTACTGAAAGCCTCTACCGAATGCAAGTGCGGCGCTTGATTGGCCTGCGCGCCAACTAATACGGCAATCCGACGTAGTTCTCCGCGAGCGCAGCCTGCGCCGCTTCGGAGCGCACGAGGTAAGCGAGGTCCGCTTCCTGGACGCGGCGGCCGAAGGGGTCGGTGTCCGGAAACGTGTGCAGCGTCGAGGTCATCCACCACGAGAAGCGCTCCGCACCCCAGATACGGGCAAGGGCGCGGTCGGAATAGGCCGCGAGCCCCTTGTCCGAACGTTCGCCATAGTGCTCCTTCAGGCCCTCGGCGAGGTAGTGCACGTCGCTGGCGGCGAGGTTCAGGCCCTTTGCGCCGGTCGGTGGCACGATGTGGGCCGCGTCCCCGCAAAGATAGAGCCGCCCGAACTGCAGAGGCGAGGCCACGAACGAGCGTAGTGGCGCTACCGATTTCTCGATCGAGGGGCCGGTCATCACCAAGCCGGCCACATCATCGGGAAGCCGCCGCTTCAACTCGGTCCAGAACGCGTCGTCCGTCCACGCGTCGGCATCCTCGGTGATCGGCACCTGCACGTAATAGCGGCTCCTCGTCTTCGAGCGCATCGAGCAGAGCGCGAAGCCGCGCGTATGGTTGGCATAGATGAGCTCGTCCGACACCGGTGGCACATCGGCGAGAATGCCCAGCCAGCCGAAGGCGTAGATGCGCTCGTAGAGCGTGATGGCATTGGCGGCCACACTCCTGCGGCTCACCCCGTGGAAGCCGTCGCAGCCGGCGATGAAGTCGCAGTCGAGGCGATAACTCGTGCCGGCATGATCGAAAGTGACGTGGGGCGAAGAACCGTCGAAATCGTGCGGCGTGACGTCGGCGGCTTCGTAGCGGGTCATCAGTCCGGCTGCGGTGCGCGCCTCCATCAGGTCGCGGGTTACCTCCGTCTGCCCGTAGACCGTGACGGTCTTGCCGATCAGCTTCTGGAAGCTGATGCGGTGCGACGCGCCGGCGAATGCGATCTCGATCCCCTCATGGACGAGACCTTCCCTCTGCAGGCGGTCTGCGCACCCGGCTTCCTCCATCAGGCGTACGGTGCCGTCTTCCAGCACCCCGGCGCGGATGCGCGAGAGCACATACTCGGCGCTGCGCTGCTCGAGGATGACGGTTTCGATCCCGGCGCCGGCCAGAAGCTGGCCGAGCAGCAGGCCGGCGGGCCCCGCACCGATGATTGCGACTTGGGTGCGCAGCGTGCGAACGGGCGACATGCGAGTTACCTTCCGGTGCCTTGCATTGGTGATCCTGGACTTTGTGCCATACCAGTCCCGGCCCCCCAACGTCACCCCGAGCGGCAATTCGCCCGTCGGGGCTGTGGCAGGCGCTCCGTTTAGGCGGCGGCGGGCCGCTGCAACGGCAGGACGACACCGGTGAGTGCGACCGCCGCTACAAGGTAGGCGCCGCCGCTCATGTCCAATACGGCGGAGAGCCCCCACGCGGTGGCGATGAGGGGAACGGCGGCGGCGCCGATGACGGAGAAGCACCCGTTGATACCCCACGCCCAGACGAACATGTGGTCCTTGCCGAGGCGGCCGAGGGTCGTCATCGCCGTCGGCATCGGGAAGCCCATCAGGAAAGCCGGTGGAGCGATCAGCAGGAAGGCGGCGGCGAGCCGCGGTCCGTAGGCGAGCGTCCCGATGAAATCGAGCACGCGGTCGAGGAACAGCCCGTAGCCGATGAGGAGCGCGGCAATCAGCACGAAGATCATCGGCATGACGGTTTTCAGACGCGGCAGCACGCGTTCCGACAAGGCGCTGCCCAGCCCGGAAAAGACGAGCATGCCGGTGATCAGGATCGAGGCGGAGACGGTGGGATTGGCGAGCGCCTGTACGAACTTCGCGATGAGGCCGACCTCGACGGCGATATAGCCGAGGCCGAGGCAGCCGAAATAGACGATCGTGCGGAACTTGCCGGGATTGTAGCGGAAGATCGCGCGCCAGCCGAAGATCAGTGGCAGCAGCACGAGGATGAAAGCCGCAATGCAGGCGATGCCGAAGGTCGCCCAGACGGTGAGATAGCCCCACTCGTCCTGCAGCAGGTCAAGCCGGTCGGTGACGCGAGGAAGATCACGCGTCTTCACGTAGGCTGCGAAGTACGGGCGGTTGTTGGTGAGCGGGCGCGTGTCGAAGACATAGCGCCTGGCGATGTCGTTCCAGCCGCCGTCGATCAGATAGTGCCAGGCGAGCTGGTCCATGACGGTCGCGGGCACCGCGGTGGATTCGTCGGGAGGCGAGGGCGCGGCTGCGTTGCCCGGGGCGGAAGCAGCCGGCTGGTCGCCGTTCGGGTTGACGTCACCGTTCTGGCCCGTGTCGCCGTTCGGATCGACCGGTGAACCTGCGGATTCGCCGCCATTGGGGCTGACCGCATCGCCGCTCGGCGGCGCGGTTTCCGACGACAGCGCGCCCGGAGGCGTCGGATCGCCGGTTCCGAAAATCGCGTTGCGGAATCCTTCGAGCGTGGCGTCAGTCTGCTTTTCGTCGAACGTCGCGCCCGGATAGTAAATCTCGTCGAACGACATCGCCGTCGTGTGCTTGCGGAGTGCCGCGATCTCGTCGGACGTGAAGCCACCGCGCTCGTAGAGGACGGTCGTCGTCGACAGGTAACTCGAGGTGACGAAGAACGATTGCGCGAGATGCGCCGGGTCGGCGAGACGCGCCGCCGCGACCATGGTGGCATAAAGCTTCAGCACCGACTTCGGCGGCTCTTCCTTGTTCCACAGCGTGACCGACAGAATGCCGCCGTCGGCGAGCGCCCTCATGTAGTCCAGCATCGCCTCGCGCGTGTAGGCGAACTTCTCGACGATGGCGAAGCCGCCGGGATTCGAGAGGCCGGCGGAATCGGCGAGGCTGAGATCGATGACGTCGAAGCGCTGGTCCGTGTTGGCCAGGAAGAGGCGACCCTCATAGGGGATCACGGTGACGCGCGGGTCGTGCAGGATGTCGCCGGTGAATTTTCTGAGATCGGGATCGTTCAGGAAGGTATCCAGGACGGCGGGGTTCGCTTCGGCAACGGTCACCGACTTCGAGCCGCTGCGCAGTGCCACTGCGGTCGAGATGCCGCCGCCGAACTGGATGACGAAGGTCTTCGGGTTCTGCTTGACGACGTAGGGATAATACATCGGCAGGAAACGGAAGTAGGCGGTCTGGTCGGACGGCAGCGCGCGCATGACGCCGCTCGGCCCTTCGCCGTCGATGTACATGCCGAGGTAGGCATTCTCCGGCACCTCGGGCAGGTTGAAGGCGGCATTGTCGGAGAGGCCGGGGGCGAAGTGGAGGTAGGAGCTGCCGTAAAGCTCGAGCTCGCCGAACGGCGAATGGTTTTCGTAGACGCGATGCGCGTCGGGAAACTTGCGGGCGTAGGCGACGCCCTTGTAGTCGGAGACGGCCAGCTTCTGGATGCCGAGGAGCGGCGGCAGCGCGAAGTGGCCGGCAAACGCGACGACGGCGGCAAGCAGCGCGATGGCGAGACCCGCAGTGCTCTTCAGCCGCAGCAACCACGCCGCGCAGGCGACCAGCCAGAGCGCCAGCGGGACAACGATGAGGTTCTCCGGCGGGAAGACATACATCGACAGCAGGAAAATCAGGCCGGAGACACCGGCGCCGGCGAGATCGGCGAAATAAACGCGGCCGAACGCCGTGCGGCTCTTCAGGAAGACGATGCCGAGGAAGAAAGCACCGGTAAGGAACGGCAGCAGGTAAAGCAGGAAGTTCGCGGCGAGACGCCACTTCTGCGCCGGGTCGGAGACGATGAAGATGGCGTTGAACGGGAATTGTTGCGCAAGGAGGTTCGCGCCGACGGTGAGCGGACCGAACAGGATGAGAGCAGTCGCCGCCGAACCGCGCCAGTGGGTGTCGAACCAGCGTTCGGAAATGCACATCACTGCGCTGGCGAGACCGAAACCGAGGAGGGCGAGGCTGACCACCAGCGAGCCGAAATGCGCCCAGCTGCCGACCGAGAAGATGCGCATGATCGCGATCTGCAGCGCGATGACTGCGCCGGCCGAGCAGCCAACGGCGAGGTAGAGCGGGAGCGATGGACTGGCGCCGGACGCTGGGCCGGCAGCCGGTGCAACTGCAGTCAAGTTGGACGGGCTCCGGCCGATGCGCGGCTCCGGTCAGGCACCATTGTGGGTGCCGACAATCCGGTCGCCTTCCAGCTTGGTGAATGGCACGAAGGGAACGACCGCGCCGCCGTAGATATCGGAACGGGCGACTGTGAGCGTGCCGTCGGTGCCTTCGTTCTTCACGATCTTCAGGACGTGCTGGGCGCCGGGCGGGCCGACCGGAATCGCCATGACGCCACCGGTGCTGAGCTGGCGCAGCAGCGGCGGCGGAACATGGTCGATGCCGCAGGTCACGATGATCTTGTCGAAGGGAGCATTCTCCTCCCACCCGTAGTAGCCGTCGGCATTCCTGGTCGTGATCGCCTTGTACTCCGTATACCCACGGGCGATCAGCGAATCGTATACACCCCGGGTGCGCGCTGCGAGACCGGGGATGATCTCGATCGACCAGATTTTGTCGGTGAGGTTGGAAAGATAGGCCGACTGATAGCCGGAGCCGGTGCCGATCTCGAGCACCTTGTCGCCGCGTCTGACGTCCAGCGAGTTGGTCATGCGGCCGACGGTATGCGGGCCGGTGATGGTGACCCCGAACCCGATGTCGAGGTGATGCCACTCGTAGGCCTGGGTGAGATTGGCCTTCGTGACGAATTCCTCGCGTGGCGTCATCAGGTAGGCGCGCTCGTCCTTCGCGTCCCAGACGTCATGGTGGGCGAGCATCGCCTGGTAGCGGTCGAAGCGCTGGCCGAGGAAATCCGGGTCTTCGCCGCGGTTGGCGACCATCCATGCAATGAAGTTCGCCCGCGAATCGGTCGGAGGCGTCGCGTTCCAGTCGTACGGCCGGGGAACGTTGGCGCGCGCTACCGCCGGCACAAAGGCCGTAGCGAGCAGGGCGGCCGTTCCCGCTTTCAGGAAATCCCGTCGGTTCACGGCGCGCCCCTCGAATTATCGCAGTCTACTTGGGCTTTGCGGTCAGCGTGCCGTAAGCGACGACAGCCTTGTCGTTGTAGCCTGTCATCCAGCTCATGACGACGCCGTCGGCGCTGCGGTAGAGGGTCAAGCTGCCGTCGAGACATCCCGCCTTGGAGGCCGGATCGAACTTGCCCGTCGTGATCGTTTCGGCGAAGGCCGCATAGTCGCTGTTGGCGCCGAGCTTGACCAGTTTGCCGGCACAATTCTGGCCCGGATAGCTCGTGTCTCCGCCCTTGGCGGTCAGCGTGATCTCGATCGGATAACCCTGGGCCCTGCCGACCTGCTGCACCGTGCCCGTCCACGCACCGACCCATGGCTGCGCAGCCGGCTTTGGAGCGACCTTTGCCTTCGCCTTTTTCACGGCCGGCGCTGCAGCGGGTTGCCCGGTTGCGTCCGGGGCGGGCGCGGTCGTGACGGACGTGTCGGGAGCCGGCGTAGTGTCCTCCGCCCATGCGCTGCCGGCAGACATCGCGACCGCCGCACCCAACGCAATACCGGTCAAAAGAATTCGCTTCATGGCCTTGTCCAAACCTCCACGCCGATGCCGTTCGCCCGCGGAATCCGGATTGGGCGCGGGCGCCGCAATTCATCATCGCCGTGTAACCGGCATGTTTCAGTTCACCACCTCGCCCCCCGATCCGGAGGGGTCGATGGCAGCGTATCCGGTGAAACAGGCCAGTTACATGCGGTCAGTATAGCTGGTTCCGGGAAACCTCCTTAGCGCTTTCAGGAGAACAGAGTGAATCGGCGGCAATTCCTTTTGTCATCCTCCGCCGCGATGGCGGCGGGCCTTGTTCCTTCACTCGGCCGGGCGGACGTCCCCGTGCCTTACGACTGGAACCTCAATCCGCCGACCGACAATCGTGCGAACTTCATCGACTGGGCGATGAAGAATCGCGGCGAGGATCCGAAATACCTGGGCGAGCGCTTCGACCGCTATCAGGTTTTGATCGCGAACCACGACATCTGGGACGACAAGGACAAGCGCGCCTTTCTGCTCACGCCGCGCGAGGAGTTCTGTCGGCCGGCCAACCTGCCACGCGCCTACGCCAATGCCTTTCTCGACATCGGGTACGGGGTGACGATTTCGGGCCCTCATCTCGTGGGCCGCATGACCAGCACCATTGACGTGCAGCGCACCGACAAGGTGCTGGAGATCGGTACCGGGTCCGGCTATCAGTCAGCGTATCTGTCGCATTTGACCGACAAGGTCTTCTCGATCGAAATCATCAAGCCGCTCGCGGAACGCACGCGCGCCACTTATGACGCGCTGATTGCGCGCGGCTACAACGAATTCAAATCGATCACGACCAGGAATGCCGACGGCTACTACGGGTGGGAGGAGAATGCTCCCTTCGACAAGATCATCGTCACCTGCGGCATCGATCATGTTCCGCCACCGCTCCTCCGCCAGCTCAAGCCCGGCGGCATCATGGTCATTCCGGTCGGTCCGCCCGGCTCGCAACACGTACTGAAGGTCACCGCGACGCAGGCGGCCGATGGCACGACGACAGTTGCGCGCTCGGACATCTATCACGGCACGGTCGTCAACTTCGTGCCATTCACCAAGCTCGACGGCGACAAGATCGTCGGAACGCATTTCGGTTCGTAGCGCCGGAGACGGGCACGCCGGACGGCCGAAACCGCGCGACCCCGATTGTGATATCGTGTGCGCCAAGGCGGCGTGAAACGGGCGAAGGCGTATATGTCTTTCTGTCGGCGCAGGGCCGGGCTGGCGCTGGCGGCGGTGCTGGCTGCCAATGCGGGCGGCGCTTTGGCAAGCGGCGCGCCGGATGTCCTCAGACCGCCGTTTCCCCGCGTTTCGCCGGTCGATCACGCGTCCGGCCGGGAAGCCACAATGAAGGATGCGGATCGCACCAGGCTCGGGCCTCTTGCCGCCGGCCGCAGTACGATCGTTCCGTTCGTCAACTCGCCCTTTCCCTACGAGGGCCTCATCCCGAAAAAGGAGACGCCATTTCTGGACGTCGCGGAAGGAGGCCGACGGGGGCACACCTCGGTACGTGCCGGGGTCTACTGGGAGGATGAGAGCTACAGCGACCGCAGCGTGCTGATCGCGTTTCCCCGGGGTTTCGATCTCCGCAAGCCGGCGGTGATGATCGTCTTCCTGCACGGCAACAACGCGCTGCTCGAGCGGGACGTCGTATTGCGGCAGCAGGTCGTCGATCAGGTCGAGGCGTCCGGCCTCAACGCGGTTCTGGTTGCCCCGCAGCTTGCCCACGATGCGCAGGATTCGAGCGGCGGCAATTTCTGGCGGCCGGACTTCTTCGCGCGCTTCCTGAAGGAAGCAGCGGTGAAGGCCGCACGGTTTTATGGCGCACCTGCATCCGCCGCAGAGTTCGAGCGCATGCCGGTCGTCCTGGTTGCCTACAGCGGTGGCTACAATCCGGCCGCTTATGCGCTTGCGCTCGGTGGGGCCGGCCACCGTGTCCATGGGGTCATTCTTCTCGACGCGCTTTACGGCGAGGAAGACAAATTCATCGACTGGATCGAGCGCGCGCGGCGCTCGGCGTTTTTCCTCAGCGCGTATTCGCTTTCGTCGGCGGACGGCAACGGCGATGTCGAAGCGGAGCTCAAGGCCGAGCATTTGGATGTGACCGACACGATGCCCCGCCGCCTCACAGCGGGGACAGTGACGTTTATCGCGGCGACCGACCCTTCGATCGTCCACGACGATTTCGTTACTGCCGCGTGGGTGCCACAGCCGCTGGCGTGGGTGCTGTCGCACGTACCAGGGTTTCCGCGCTAGGCGCCGGCGGCGCGACCAGAATTGCGCTGTGTCAACGGCGCTCACAATCCGGGGTGCTAGCTGCGCGACCTGAGGTCTGTCATGCCCGATTCTGCCGCGCAGCCACTCATCATCGACACCACAGGATTGACCAAGTCCTTCGACGGCCATGTCGCCGTGGACCACGTCGATCTAAAGGTTCGCGGGCAGGAAATCTTTGCGCTGATCGGTCCGAACGGGGCCGGTAAATCGACCCTCATCAAGATGCTCGCCACTCTGGTGCCGCCGACCGGCGGCGACGCGCAGATCGCGGGCTATGATCTCAGGCGGCAGGCGAAGGAGGTACGGGCGCACATCGGATATGTGCCGCAGCTGCTTTCGGCGGATGGCGCGCTGACCGGGTACGAGAACCTCCTGCTCTCGGCACGGCTCTATCTCATTCCGCGTGGCGAGCGCGAGGCGCGCATCCGCGAGGCCCTCGAGCGGACGGAGCTGACCGCTGTCGCCGACCGGCTGGCCCAACACTACTCCGGCGGAATGCTGCGGCGCCTGGAGATCGCGCAAAGCACGCTGCACCGTCCGGCGCTGCTCATCATGGACGAGCCGACGGTCGGTCTCGATCCGGTAGCGCGGACCGCGGTATGGAACCACGTGCGCGATCTGCGCGAGCGCTTCGGCACGACGATCCTGATCACGTCACACGTGATGGACGAGGTGGAGGCGCTCGCCGACCGTATCGGCATCCTGCATCACGGACGACTGGAGACGGTAGGCACGGCGGCAGAACTGAAAGCCGGCGCCGGCCCAGGCGCGACGCTCGATGACGTGTTTGCCAAAGTGGTCAGCGGCGATAGCGAGGCCGGCGACGAAACGCAGGACGCCCGCCGAGCGCGAAGGAGCGCGATCTCGCATGGCTGAGGGGCTCGTCGCGACGGCGCGCAACTATCTGACCGAAGTCCACGCGGTGGCGGATGCCGAGGTGCGCAAACTTCGGCATGACCCCAGCGAAATCCTCACACGCGCCATCCAGCCGGCGATCTGGCTGGTGCTCTTCGGCGAAGTCATGGCGCAGGTGCGCGGGCTCGCCGGCGGCAATGGACGCTATATCGACTTCCTGGCGCCCGGGATTCTCGCGCAGAGCGTGCTGTTCGCGGCGATCTTCTATGGCATTGCAGCCATCTGGGAACGCGACCTTGGCGTGCTCCATCGCTACATGGTGAGCCCGGCGCCGAGAAGCGCGCTGGTGCTCGGCAAAGCGGCGTCCTCGGCGGTCCGTGGCCTGTCGCAGGCGGTCGTCGTCTATCTGCTCGCACTGGCGCTTGGCATTTCGGTCAATCTCAGCGCCTTCAACATTCTGGGCGTCGCCGTCCTGATCGCGCTGGGCTCGGGGCTGTTCTCCACGTTCTCGCTGATCATCGCGTGCATCGTGAAAACCCGCGACCGCTTCATGGGCATCGGGCAGGTGCTGACCATGCCGATATTCTTCGCCAGCAATGCGATCTATCCGATCGACATCATGCCGGGCTGGCTGAAAGTGGTCTCCCTCGCCAATCCCCTCACTTACGAAGTCGATGCGCTGAGATCACTGATGCTGACCGGCGGAACGAGTGCTTACGGGATCGCGACGGACTGCGCGGTCCTGGTGGCGATCTCGGCAGTGCTTCTGGCGATTGCCGCGCGCATGTATCCCCGAATGACGTCGTAGACGTCAGGGAAGGGCCGCTTCCCTGGCGCCGCCGCGGCGCGCGTTCACGGTGACCGAGTAGACCAGTTCTTCGCCGAACATGAACAGGCCGATGTCGCAGAAGCGGTGGTTGCCGCTCTGGTGGCAATTGCCGACCGAATTGATCGCGGGATAGGTGATGGTGCAGGCGAAGCCCGGATACGAAAAGCCGGGCTGGACAGCATTCGGCTTGACCGGTTTTGCGATCGGGTCGGCGCGGCCGGTGAGATAATAAGTGCGCGTCGACTGGTTGCGCATAAGCAGACGCACCGTCGCCGTTGCCCAGGCATAAGTATCGGCGATGCCCATCTGCAGGTCATCGACACGCACGCCGGCGACGTCCGGATGCGTCGGCTGGCAGGAAAACAGGCCATCGGCGCGCGCAACCGTTGTCGTCGCCAGCGCGGCCAGAACCAGCAATCCCGCCCTTTTCACCCCTGTCTTCATAGCCACTCCACGCCGTCCTCCGCGGCGCCGCACGTTGGAGCGAGACTACCACAGGTCGCGTCTCCGGCCAGCCTCTCCGGTTTCGGCCGGCTGGGGTTCCATGCGATAAGCCGTGGTGCAGGCGAGGGCGTAATGGCGGCTGATCAGCGGGAAACGGCGGCGGCAGAGCGGGTTTCGCGGCTGCCCATCTGGAAAGGGACCGTCAGCCCGTCGCGGCTCGCCGGCGGCATCACCAACCTCAATTTCAGCGTGACGGATGCCGGTGAGCGATTCGTCGTCAGGGTGGGCGAAGATATTCCCGTCCATCACGTGCTCCGTTTCAACGAAACGGCAGCCAGCCGTGCCGCAGCCGGCGCCGGTGTATCGCCGGAGGTCATCCATGCCGAATCCGGAATTCTTGTCATCCGCTACGTCGATGGTGCGACGCTCACGGCAGCCGATGTCCGCGAACCGGCGCGGCTCATGCGGATTGTCCAACTCATCGGCCGGGCGCATCGCGAGGTGCCACAACATCTGCGCGGACCGCTGCTCGTCTTCTGGGTATTTCATGTCATTCGCGACTATGCGCACGCATTGAACGAACTTGGCAGTCGCTATGTGGCGAAGTTGCCGGCGCTGGTGGCAACCGCAGAAGAACTGGAACGTGCGGTGGGGCCGATCGATCTTGTATTCGGCCACAACGATCTCCTCCCGGCCAATCTCATCGACGATGGTGACCGCATCTGGCTCATCGATTGGGACTATGCCGGCTGGAATTCGCCGCTGTTCGACCTCGCCAACCTGGATTCCAACGCCGAGCTTGATCCCGACAGCGAGCGGCTGGTGCTCGAAACATATTACGGGCGACCGGCTGATGCGGCGCTGATCCGGAGCTACACCGCGATGAAGTGCGCCTCCCTGCTGCGCGAGACATTGTGGGGCATGGTGTCGGAGCGCACCTCGCGCCTTGCATTCGACTACGCCGCGTACGCCGAAGATTACCTCGCGCGGTTCGAGCGGGCGGACGCTGAACGGCGGAATACGAATTTATGACGCTCCCAACCCATGCCGAAATCGTCGTGATCGGCGGCGGCATCATCGGCTGCTCGACCGCCTATCATCTGGCGCGCGATCACAAGGTCGACGTGGTCCTCATCGACCGCGCGCGGCTGACCGGCGGCTCGACGTGGCATGCCGCAGGGCTGGTGGGCCAGCTCCGCTCGTCGGCATCGATCACGCAGGTGCTGCGCTATTCGGTCGGTCTCTATGAAAAACTCGAGGCGGAGACCGGACTCGCGACCGGCTGGCGGCAGACGGGGTGTCTCCGGCTCGCGACCAATGCCGACCGCTGGATGGAGTACAAACGACAGGCGACCACCGCGCGGTCGTTCGGGCTCGACATGCACCTCATTTCGCCGGCCGAGGCGAAGGCGCTGTGGCCGCTGATCGAGACGCGCGATCTGGTGGGCGCGACTTTCATGCCGAGCGACGGGCAGGCGTCGCCCTCCGATATTGCGCAGTCGCTGGCCAAAGGCGCGCGCAATCATGGTGCGAAGCTGGTCGAGGGCGTCACCTGCACCGGGTTCGACATCCATGACGGCCGGGTAACAGGCGTGCACACGGACCACGGCACCGTCGTCTGCGAGAAGGTGGTGCTGTGCGCGGGGCTCTGGTCGCGCCAGATCGCGGCACTGGCAGGCGTCAGCGTGCCGCTGCAAGCGGTGCAGCACCAGTACGTCATCACCGAGAAAATGGACGGCATCACGACCGGCATGGCGACCATCCGCGATCCGGACCTCAGGACGTACTTCAAGGAGGAAGTCGGCGGCCTCGTCTTCGGCGGCTACGAGCCCAACCCGCTCGCGTGGTTGCCCGAAGGGCAATCCGGAGATGCGCCCAATCATTTCGAGTTCCAGCTGCTCGAAGACGACTGGGACCATTTCGAACAGCACATGGAGGCGGCGCTTGCGCGTATTCCGGCGCTGGCAAATACCGGCATCAAGCAGATGATCAACGGGCCGGAGTCGTTCACCCCGGATGGGAACTTCATCCTGGGCGAGGCGCCGGAGGTGCGGAATTTCTTCGTCGGCGCCGGCTTCAATGCATTCGGCATTGCATCCGGCGGCGGTGCTGGCTGGGTGCTGGCCCAATGGGTGAAGAGCGGCGAGCAGCCGATGGACCTGTGGGTCGTCGACATCCGTCGCTTCTCGGACCTGCACAGGGACCGCGCGTGGACTCGCGAGCGCACGCTCGAAGCCTACGGCAAGCATTACACGGTCGCCTATCCATCGGAGGAATACGAAAGCGGGCGCCCCCGCATCGTCTCGCCGCTCTATGAACGCCTGAAGGCGCGTCGCGCCGTCTTTGGCTCGAAGCTCGGCTGGGAACGGGCCAACTGGTTCGCGCCTTCGGGCATCGAGGCGGCGGACCGCTATTCCTTTGGGCGCGGCAATTGGTTCGAGGCAGTGGGCAATGAACATCGGGCGGCGCGCGGGCGTGTGGCGCTGTTCGACCAGTCGTCGTTCGCGAAATTCGAGCTGAAGGGGCGGGACGCCGAAATGGCGCTGTCGTGGATTGCCGCCAATGATGCCGCCAAGGCACCGGGCAGGCTGATCTATACGCAGCTGCTCAACTCGCGCGGTGGCATCGAATGCGACCTGACCGCGGCGCGGCTGCGCGACGATCTCTACTACATCGTCACCGGCACCGGTTTCCGCACCCATGATTTTGCGTGGATCCACCAGAACATTCCGGCTGGTCTCGACGCCACGCTCAGCGACGTCACGGAGCGGTATGGCACGCTTTCGCTGTTCGGGCCGCGCGCCCGCGATGTGCTCGCTGCCGTCACCGAGGCCGATGTTTCCAACACCGCGTTCCCATTCGGGCACGTGCGCGAGATCGACGTCGCGGGCCGACCGGTGCGAGCACTTCGGGTCACGTATGTCGGGGAACTCGGCTGGGAGCTGCACCTGCCGATCGGGGACACCGGCGCGGTGTTCGATGCGCTCATGGCGGCGGGTGCCGCGTATGGAATCACGCCCGCCGGGTATCGCGCGATCGAATCGCTCCGGCTGGAAAAAGCCTATCGCGCCTGGGGCCAGGACATCACGCCGAACGACGATCCCTTTCAGGCAGGACTGGGCTGGGCAGTGAAGCTGAAGTCGGCGGCGCCCTTTCTCGGGCGCGACGCGCTTGTGGCGCGGGTGAATGCGCCGCTCGCCAAGCGGCTGACGACGTTCACCGTCGCCGATCCGGAGGTCATGCTGCTCGGCAGGGAGACAATCCTGCGCGATGGCGAACGGGTCGGCTATCTCACGTCAGGCGGCTGGGGCTACACCATCCGAGCCAATATCGGCATGGGATACGTGCGGAATCCGGCCGGCGTCAGCGACGATTTTCTGAAAACCGGCACCTACGAACTCGAGGTGGCGCGCCAGCGCGTGCCGGCCGAACTGCATGTCGGCGGGGTGCTCTACGATCCCGCGATGGCGCGGGTGAAGGCCTAGTCCGCACGGTGCTTGCACACCTGAGTAGGCGCGGAGGCCCCCGCGGCGTATAATCGCAGGCATGGGCGAAACCGAATCCCTGTTTTCCCCACTTCGGCGGACGGCTGACGCGGCGACCGTCGCTGCCATGGAGCAGCTCGTCGCCAGCGGCAGCGACCGTGACCTCAACCGCATCAACGTCCTTGCATTTGCGCAGCAGCATGGCCTCAACGAAGAGGCAGCGATTGGGGCTTTTCTCCACGCCGCGCGCCTCGGCATCTTCGATATGGCGTGGAATGTGCTCTGCCCGGGCTGCGGCGGCGTTCTCGGCGCGAATGCCAGCCTGAAGAGCGTCCACGAGGACGTCTATGCCTGCCGCCTCTGTGCCGCCGACTACGAGCCCACGCTCGACGAGCGCGTCGAGGTCGTTTTCACCATCAGCCCGCGCCTGCGGCGGATCGCGGCGCACGATCCCGCCACCCTGCCGCCGTTCCAGTATTTCGCTCAGGTGTTTTGGAGTTCCGGCGTCGATCTGCCCGCAGACGACGCGCTGGAGCGAGCGATGGCCGACGCCACTCTCGATATCATCGAACTGCCCGCTGGCGAGAAGGCGTTCCTCACTGTGCTCTTGCCAGAAGGCGAGATCGCCTGTTTCGAGCCGGTGACCCATGCCGCGCACTTCTTCACCGTCTCCGGCGAACCGACCCGCGAGCGACAGAACCTCGCCATCACCTACAATGAATTCAGTCCGCCCAGCGGTTTCGACAAGATGCGGCCGGGGCCGTTGCGCATCGCTTTTGAAAACAAGGCGGCGACGCGCGTCATCCCCTCGATCTGGGTGCGCAACGATCGCATGTACGCGATCCTCAATCGCCGCCGTCCCTTCCTCACGGCCAAGCGCGTTCTCTCCAACCAGACCTTCCGCGATCTCTACCGCACCGACGCCCTCGACATCGATCAGCGGCTGAAAATTCTGAGCCTGACCTTCCTCTTCACCGACCTCAAGGGATCGACTGCGCTGTACGAGCGCGTCGGCGATCTCGCCGCCTACGATCTGGTGCGTTCGCATTTCCATGTGTTGCACGACATCGTGGCGGAGGAGACCGGCGCGGTGGTGAAGACCATCGGCGATGCAGTGATGGCGACGTTCGTGACGCCGGATCATGCGCTGGTCGCGGCGCTGCGCATGCGCGAGGGGATGGATCGGCTGAACCGGGAGCGCGGGCACCAGGACCTGATGCTGAAGATCGGGATGCATGAAGGCCCGTGTCTCGCGGTCAACCTGAACGACCGGCAGGATTTTTTCGGCCAGACAGTCAACATCGCATCGCGGGTGCAGAATCTCGCGGTCGACCGGTCTATCTTCGCCACCGAGCCGGTGGTGAGAAACGATGCCGTGGCGGCGCTGCTCGCGGCGAGCCATCTTTCGCCGGTGGCGCGCGACACCATCCTCAAGGGCGTCAGCGAGCCTGTGCGCATCTACGAAATTCCCTGATGCCCGCAAGGCGGGGCCTCATTTCGGCGATACCGGAACGATCCGAATTCGGGTACCACTGCGCCAGTGGCGATGAGCGAGGAAGGCCATCCGGTGATCGTGCCCGTGATCTTGTGCGGCGGCGCGGGGACGCGCCTTTGGCCGGTGTCGCGCGAGGATGCGCCCAAACCCTTCATCCCGATCATCGACGGACAGACAACTTTTGCGATGACGCTCGAGCGCGTGGCCGATCCCGGCCTCTATGCGGCACCCATCGTCGTGGCTGGGGTTGCGCAGCGCCGCCTCGTCGAGGAGGGCCTGAGATCCGCCGGCGTGGCGGGGACCGTGATGCTGGAGCCGGAACGCCGCGACACCGGCGCGGCGGTGACGGCGGCAGCCATATTTGCCGCCGCGCGCGATCCCCACGCCACGATTCTCGTCCTCGCTGCCGATCATGTCATTCGCGACGTGGCTAAGTTCCGGAGCGTCGTTGGCGCTGCCTTGCCGGCGGCCGATGACGGCCACATCGTCGTGTTCGGGCTGAGGCCGACCTATGCGGCGACGGGATTCGGGTATATCCGCGCCGGCGATCCGGTTGGCGGAGAAGCTGTGCGAGCAGTCGCCGCGTTCGTCGAGAAGCCGGACCTGGCGCGGGCGGAGCAGTTCGTCGCCGAGGGGCTGCTCTGGAACTCGGGAATCTTTCTCATGAAGGCGACGACGGCGCTCGCCGAAATGCGGCACCATGCGCCCGAAATTTTCAAAGCCGCGGAGGCCGCGCTCGGGCGCGCCGAGGCCGATGGCGATGCAGTCCTGATCGACCGCGTCGCGTTTGCGGCCGCACCGAAGCGTTCCTTCGACTACGCGGTGATGGAGAAGACCGACCGCGCGGCGGTGGTGTCTGCCGACTTCGACTGGTCGGACGTCGGCACCTGGGCGGCCGTCTGGGATGGTGCAAGCAAGGACGCCGATGGCAATGTCGTCGTCGGTGATGCCTACACGGTGGACAGCCGCAATGCCTACGTGACCACTGACGCTTACCGCGTCGGTGTGGCGGGGATCGACGACGCGGTGGTGGTGGCGTCGGCGGGCGCCGTGCTGGTCACCACGCGGCAGCATTCCGGCGCGGTGAAGGAACTCGTGGTTGCGATGGAGCGAGCGCCGGAGAAGGTGATCGGCGATTTCGTCCGGCACTTCCGACCGTGGGGATACTATCAGGCGCTCGATTGGGGTGCGCAGTACCAGGTGAAGCGCATCGTCGTGAATCCCGGCGCGCGGCTTTCGCTGCAGAGACATCAGCATCGTGCCGAACGGTGGACGGTGGTCGAGGGCACGGCCGAGGTCACTGTCGGAGCGGACAGAACCTCGCTGCAAACGACGCGACTTGCGGTCGGCGGGCACGTGAAGATTCCGAAGGGCGCCATCCACCGCATGGCCAATCCCAGTACTACGCCGATGACCATCATCGAGGTGCAGACCGGGGAGTACCTCGGCGAGGACGACATCGTGCGTCTCGAGGATGATTACGGCAGGCAGGCGCGGTAGCCCTGTTCCGGCAAAGCGCTCCGTTTCCCGCTCCCTGGGAGCACGTCGTGGCTGATCAGTTCCCGCGCATAGCCGAAAGCTCGCGGCGAAGAAGTTTACCATTGGCCGACCGCGGCAGGGCCTCGACGAACAAGACTCGCTTCGGCCGCGTGTACGGCGCGAGCTCTCCTACGCCGTGCGCGAGGATCGCCGCCTCGTCCGCCGGGGCGCCGGCACG
>CAYOUO010000051.1:0-2839 GCA_964407155.1 uncultured Hyphomicrobiales bacterium
ACTGGTAAAGCAGCCGGTCGCCGTGCTGGGCGTGCAGCGGCCCGACCGCGGCGATGTCGCTCGCCACGCCCCAGGCGCGAATCTTCCCGGCCGCGACCTGGGCGTCGAGAAAGGCGGAAAGCTCATCGCTCAGATCGCCGGCGGCGCAATCGTGCAGGAACAGGATGTCGAGATAGTCGGTCTTCAGCGCCGCGAGGCTCTGATCGAGCGAGGTCTGCGCTGCGGCGGGCGAGAACCGGCCGGCCGGCTGCGCCGCGACGCCGACCAGCGAGCGCATCACCGACCGCGCGCCCGGCACGCTCGCCGCCAGTTTCTGCGCGATCGGCTTCAGCGCGCGCAGCGCCCCCGCGGCACGCGTCGCGGTCAGCCCGAACTTGCTGGCGATGACGACCCGGTCGCGCCTTCCCGCCAGCACCTCGCCGACCAGCGCCTCGGCTTCGCCATAGCCGTACAGCCGCGCGACGTCGAAATGGGTGATCCCGCCGTCGAGCGCCGCCGCGATCGCGCGCAACGACGGGGCGCGGCCGACACGTCCCATCACGCCGCCGCAGCCAAAGCCGAGCCGCGACGATGCCGGCAGCCCGGGAGCAAGGGTTAGGTAATCCATCTCGGTTACACCGTTCTTGCCAATTCGAGCGTCTGATTACGCGATGATCTGTCAAGAAATCCCTTCCGAACCGAGCGGCCCCGCGCCGGTCCTGGTGGTCGGCGCCGGCCCGGCCGGCATCGTCCAGGCGCTGGAGCTGCGCCGCCAGGGCATCCCGGTGACGATGCTCGCCGGCGGCGCGGACGGGTTCGATGCCGCCTTCCAGGCCCAGGCGGACGCCGAGATCGCCGATCCGCGGCGCCACGCACCGATGCAGATCGCGGTGCGCCGCGCGCTGGGCGGCACCTCGCTGCTGTGGGGCGGGCGCTGCGTGCCGTTCGACGATATCGACTTCGCCGATCGCCGCCATGTTCCGGACGGCGGCTGGCCGCTCGCCCATGACGATATCCGCCCCTGGTACGCAGTCGGGATGGGTTACCTGAATGCCGGCGCGCCGACATTCGCGGCGCCGCTCGCCGGCGGCGGGACGATGGCCGACTGCCGGCTCGACGAGCTCGAACGCTGGAGCGAGCGGCGCAACCTGCGGCAGCTTCATGCCGGGACGCTGGAGCACGATCCGGGGCTGCGGATCGGGCTCGGCGCCGTCGCGACCGGCATCGAGGCCGACCCGCGGACCGGCAAGGTCGAGGGGGTTCGCGTCTCGCTGCCGTCCGGGCAACGCGCGACGCTGCGTGCCCGAATCGTCGTGCTGGCTTGCGGCGGGCTGGAGACGACGCGGCTCATGCTGGTGTCGCGCATCGACCGGCCCCAGTTGTTCGGCGGTTCGGAAGGGCCTCTAGGCCGGTTCTATATGGGGCATTTCGAGGGCCGCATCGCCGATGTGGTTTTCGACCCGGCGCTGCCGGAGGACGCCTTCGATTTCTTTATCGACGGCAGCGGCCGCTACGCGCGGCGGCGGATCACCATCCGCCCCGAGGCGCAGCAGCGTCACGGCCTGCTCAACATGTGCGCCTGGCCGGACAATCCGGCGCTGGGCGATCCGGCGCACCGCAGCGCGATCCTGTCGCTCGCCTATCTCAGCCTTGCCGCGCCGGTGCTCGGCCGCTGGCTCGAACCGGAAGCGATCCGCCGCAAGCATCTGGAACACGGCGCCAACGCCATCGGTCGTCACATCGGCAACATCCTCGCCGGTTTGCCCGAGGCGGTGCGTGAGGCCGGCCGCTTCCTGTACCGCCGCTACGGCACGACGCCGCGTCTTCCCGGCTTTTTTATCCGCAACCCGGCGCGGCGCTACGCGCTGTTCTACCATGCGGAACAGGCGCCGAACCGGGCGAGCACGGTCAGCCTGAGCGAGGCGCGGGACGGCCTCGGCATGCCGCGGCTCAGGATCGATTTGCGCTACGGCGACCGCGATGTCGCCTCGGTGCTCGCGGGCCACGAGATCATCGACCGCAACCTGCGCGCCGCCGGGGTGGGTAGGGTCGAGCATCGTTTCCCGGCCGAGGAGCGCGCTGCGCATATCCGCGAGCAGATGACCGACGGCTATCATCAGATCGGCACGATCCGCATGGCCGCGGCGCCGTCGCGCGGCGTGGTCGATGCCGATTGCCGGGTGCATGGCTGCCCCAATCTGTTTGTCGCCGGCAGCGCGGTGTTTCCGACATCCGGCCAGGCCAATCCGACGCTGCTGATCACCGCGCTGTCGGCGCGTCTGGCGGCTCATGTCGGGCGGCTGCTCCGCCAGCCGGCCGCCACCACATATTTCCGTGAGGGAAAGCCGGCGGATACCGCCATTAGACCTTCCTTTACGCCTCAAGCCGATCCTGTCGCGGTGACCGCAGCCGAATAGGCGCGGCGGTTTTCTCGTCTCCCTGGCGAGGGTGAATGTCGAACAAGCTCATTGTTATCGGCGCCGGCCCGTACGGGCTGTCGCTCGCCGCGCATCTGCATGCGCGCGGCGTCGGCTTTCGCATCTTTGGCGAGCCGATGGCCAACTGGCAGCACAGGATGCCGCGCGGCATGCTGCTGAAATCGGAAGGGTTCGCATCGAACCTGGCGGCGCCTGCCGATAGCTTCACGCTGGCGGATTTCTGCGCCCGCGGCGGGCTGCCCTACGCGGCCGAGGGCCTTCCGGTGCCGCGCGAGATTTTTATCGATTACGGCAAGGCGTTCCAGCAGCGCTACGTGCCGGAAGTGGAGGAACGCCGGGTCGTCTCGCTGCGCCGCTCCGGCGACAATTTCTCGGCCCGGCTCGACGATGGCGAGATCGTCACGGCGGAGAAGGTCGTCGTC
>CAYOUO010000052.1:0-2982 GCA_964407155.1 uncultured Hyphomicrobiales bacterium
AGCCCTGGCGGCAGCCGCCTCGTCCGAGAGGTCGAGTTGCATCCATACCGCCTTCGGCTTCACCGGCAGCGCCAGCGCCTCGTCGACCGCACCGGCGACCGCGAACTGCTGGCGGAAGATGTCCACGATATCGATCGGCTCGCCGATGTCCGCCAGCCGCGCCACGACCGGCTGGCCGAGAATCTCCTTGCCCGTCTGTCCCGGATTGACCGGGATGCAGCGGTAGCCGGCGCGCAGCAGATAGGCCATGACGCCATAGACCGGCCGGTCCGGCTTCGGCGAGGCCCCGACGATGGCGATCGTCTTCGCGGAGGAGAGCAGTTGCCGGATTTCGGCGTCGGTGTGTGCGTCGCGCATGTCGGTCAATATGCGGCGCTGGACGAGGCGTTCAAGCTGGCCATCGTTCACTCCTCGTCACCCCGGCGGAGGCCGAGGTCCAGATCGAGGGGCGCGACCTTCGATGTACAGGCGACATCCCCGAATCTCGTCGCGAAAACATCCGGATTCCGGCCTTCGCCGGAATGACGGCGGTGCTACGCCGCCCGCTTGCCCTTCGCCGCGGGCTTCGCCTTCGCCGTCTTGGCCTTGCCCTTCCGGGTCGGTGCCGGGGCTGCTGCCGCGGCCGCTGCCTTGCCCTTTGCCGGCGCGCCGCCGCCCGATTTCACGCTGCGCTTCAGCGCCTCCATCAGGTTGATGACCTTGGCGCCGAGTTCCGGCTCCGCGATCGCCTGCGGCGCGCGGTGCTCCATCTTGGCATCGATGAGCTCGCGCAGCGCCACCTCGTACTGGTCCTTGAACGCCTTCGGATTGAACGGCGCGACTTTCCGCTCGATCAACTCAGTGGCGAGCGAGAGAAGTTCCTTCTCCGGCTTAGCGCCCGGCACGGTCGAGAAATACTGCTCGGCGTTCTGCACCTCGTCGGCGTAGCGCAGCGTCTCGATCATCAGGCCCTTGCCCGACGGACGCAGCGCCACGATGCTGCCCTGCCCGCGCGCCACGAGCTGTCCGAGGCCGATTTTCTTGGTTGCCTTCAGTGCGTCGCGCAGCACCACATAGGCTTCGCTGGCGACCTCGTCCTCGTCCGGTGCGACGAAATATGGCTTCTCGAAATAGATCGGGTCGATCTCATCGGCGTCGACGAACTGCACGAGGTCGATCGTGTGCTTGGCCTCGAGCTTCACGTCGTCGATCTCGGAATCCTCGATGAGGACGTACTTGCCCTTCTCGACCTCGTAGCCCTTGACGATATCGTCGGGATCGATGGCGCCGACCCCCGGCACCACTTTCTCGTAGCGGATGCGCTTGCCGCTTGGCTTATGAATCTGGTTGAACGAGATGCGCGCGGCGGACTTGGTCGCCGTGAACACCTGCACCGGGATCGAAACCAGCGCCAGCCGGATCTGGCCCTGCCAATACGCACGCGCGGGCATGTCGATAACTCTCCTGAAACGCGAAACGGAACGCTGAAATCTTTAAGGGAACCGCCGACCCCGGCCGCAGGTTCCCCGCTGTTTCGATCATACGCCGCCAGACCTTAACGCTCAAATACTTGAAGGGCCGAGGGTTTTCGTTCGCGGTGCGTTCGCATTCCGCCGCGGTGCGTCAGTATCACACCGGTATCCCTACCCTCCTTCGATGACGAACCCGTATCGACCAGCGGATTGACCGATCCTGTACTCTGCTCTACAGAGTGCTCTGCGTTCGAGGACCGATCTGGCTATGGCAATTTCACCCCAGGATGCCGAGGCAGCGCTTCGTGATGTGGGCGATGCCCGCGCGCGCAGTGCGCGTCTCTATCGCTACAGCCGCGGCGCCCCGCAGCTCATCCTCTGGGGCGTCGCCTGGGCTGTCGGATACGGCCTGTCGGATTTTTATCCGCATCGCGCCGACCTCATCTGGACGGTGCTGATCCCGCTGACCGTTGTGGCGGCGCTGATCGTGAACCGGCACGACAGTGCGAACGCGAAGTGGCGCTACATCGGCGTCGCCGCCGTCGTCGCCGCCGCGTTCGTGCTCGTCTTCCAGGTCCTGCCGCCGACCGATCCCCGGCAGGTCCCGGTCGTCATCGCCCTTGTCACGAGCGCGAGCTATCTCGTCCGCGGCCTGTTCGGAGTGCCGCGCTACATCGTTGCGGGCCTCGCGCTTGCCATCCTGTCGCTCGGCGGCTTTTACCTGCTGCCCGCGCACTTTCTGCTGTGGATGGGGCTGGTTGGCGGCGGCTTCCTCATCGTCAGCGGCCTCTGGCTGATGCGCGTGTGACCATGGACGGCGCCGATGAAGTCATCCACCAGCAGATGCGGCTGCGCATCATGGCAACGCTGAACGGAATCCCGGAGGGGACGCCGATCGAGTTCACGCGGCTCCGCACCATCCTGACGGCGACCGATGGCAATCTCGGCGCCCACCTCGCGACGCTCGAGACCGCCGGCTATGTCGCCGTCCGGAAAGACTTCGTCGGCAGGAAGCCGCGCACGCGCGTCGCCATGACGGCCGCCGGGCGGCGGGCGTTCGAGCGCCACCTCGCCTTCCTCCGCGACATTCTCGATGGCGCCGGGTGATCCCGCGCAAGAAAGGAAAGTTCCATGTCGACCGTCATCACCATCCTCGCGCACACGCCGCCGTGGGCCTTCGTGGTCATCGTTCTCGTGCTCGTCCTGGCGGCCCGCAATTTCCGCACGCGCACGATCTCTGCCAGCTCCCTGTTCATCTTCCCGGCGATCCTCGTGCTGCTCGCTGTCATCAACGTCGTGCGCAGCCCGCTGGGACCGTTCGCGGCCGGAGCCGAGCTGCTCGCCGCGGGAGCCGTCGGCTTCGCCGTGGCGTGGTTGCTCACGCCGGCACCGCTGGAGTTCCGCCACGCCGATGGCCAGATTGTTCTGCCGGCGAGCGCGATCCCGTTCGTCGTGACGCTGCTCATCGTCGCGCTCCGTTACACCTTCGGCTACCTCTACGGCCGCTGGCCGGAGCTGCGCGCCGACCCGG
>CAYOUO010000053.1:0-5587 GCA_964407155.1 uncultured Hyphomicrobiales bacterium
CGGTCATTTGTTTTTGGCTGACATTCGTCAGCCGGGACTCAGCCAGTTGAAATGGACCGGGTAGCCATCGCCCTGCAGCAGCGTCATCACCTCGTAAAGCGGCAATCCGACGACATTGCTGTAAGAACCGCTGAGCTTGACGACGAGGCCGCCGGCAAAGCCCTGCACGGCATAGCCGCCCGCCTTGCCGCGCCATTCGCCTGAAGCAATGTAGGACTCGATGTCCTCGCGCGACAGCCGCTTGAAGCGGACGCGCGTCTCGACCAGCCGTCTGCGGATGTTGCCCTTGCCGTTGATGAAGGCGAGCCCGGTGTGGACGCGATGGGCGCGGCCGGAAAGGAGCCGCAGGCACTCGGCCGCTTCCTCGACGGTCTCGGCCTTGGGCAGGATGCGGCGGCCGACGCTCACCACGGTGTCAGCGGCAAGCATGAGCGCGCCGGCAAGATCGGGTTCGGCTTTCAGGATTTCGAGCGCGGCGTCGAGCTTGGCGCGCGCCAGACGCTGCGCGAGATTGCGCGGCAGCTCGCCTTTCCTCGGCGTCTCGTCGACGGAGGCGACGATGACGCGGTCGGGCTCGACGCCAATCTGGTTGAGCAGCGCCAGGCGGCGCGGCGATGCCGAAGCGAGCACGAACTTCAATCGACCGGTCATCGCGTCTTCGGATTGCTCTGTTGATGCCGCCTTGCCGGCGTGGGAACGCAGCTTACGCGACACTGACACGAACGCGGCGAATCGCGCCTGCCGGCAGCAACGCGCCTACTTGAAGCGATAGGTGACGCGGCCCTTGGTGAGATCGTAGGGGGTCATTTCGACGAGAACCTTGTCGCCCGCCAGCACGCGAATGCGGTTCTTGCGCATGCGCCCGGCGGTGTGGGCGATGATCTCGTGGCCGTTCTCGAGCTTTACGCGGAAGGTCGCGTTCGGCAGCAGCTCCGAGACGACGCCCGGCAGCTCGATGATTTCTTCCTTTGCCATTCTTCTCCTTGGGACGATGCCGGCGACCGGCTCCCGGAAACGGCGGCGCACGGCCGAAAAGGGCCGGATTCGCCTCCGTTTCAGGGAAAGCGGCGGGAAACTACCGGATTATGGACGGAAAGGGAACAAGGGGGTGGGCCCGTTGGCGAGCGGAGAACACTGAAATGCAGCTTATGCCCCGGGCTTTGCGGCTGATTCGCAGTAGGCCGTTTGCATGGACTTAGTAGTTGACTAACGAGAGGCTACATATTCACGCTATCAACAGAAGAACAAACTGGGATTGCCTTTTGCATTCAATCCCTTGCGATCGCGCTGCGAATCGCATTCAAAGACCAAAGGGTCAGACAGTCTGAGGTCCGCCCCAGTTCTTATCCTCCCCATCGCGGTACTCGCGGTCGGCGTGCACTCACGCGCAGCACTTACGAAGTTCCCACCCCGGTGCTGTCGAGATCGCAGCCACTGCTTGGCCGCTAACTGCAAGGTCATCGGCATGAGACAGTCTGTTTTATTGCTGTTGCTGGCGTGCAAGCGCGATCTTGAATGGCTAGGCCGCGAAGTGCGGGCCATTGGCAGGGAAATTCGGCGTCCCATGAAGCCAACTCTTCACAGCCATCGACAGGTCGCGTTCGTCATCCAGACGAACGAAACGTCGACCCAGCTAATGGAGCGCCTGCGACCCGTTTTGGACGTGGACGGGATCGAAAATTATTGGTGCTTCACACCCGGTTCCGACATCGCGAGCAAGAATGGAGTCCTCGACTCCCTCGCCGGGTACGTGAAAAAAGCCTTCGCTAACGTGCGGCAGTGGAATGAAACCGAGCACATGCGAAAGGCGAAGGGGTGGAAGCCGAGGATCAAACGACCGATCCAAAATTTCGAAAGCGGCGCAACGATCAAGGTGAATTTCCGTCCGCGTATGAAACGGAAGCAGCCTCGCGATCCGAACCGCCCATAAAGCCAAACTGGCCATCTGATGATCCCCTCGGATTGCCGCATTCAATCCGAAATCCGGCGGGGCTTGTAGTGGCAGCGCGGTAACATTGAGTTACCGCGCTGCAATTCTTTGGCTTGGCGATAATCGACGCAGAAAGCATCACTAGATCGATGCACTCAAAGGAACTCTGGATTCCGGCCTTCGCCGGAATGACGAGGCTGGCATGGCCGGACCAATTCTCAACCGTCACCCCGGCGAAGGCCGGGGTCCAGCCAACCGCGGGGATCGGGCGAATGGGACCAGGTTGACGCAACCTTGTCGTCGGTAGCTCTGCTCAACCGTCGCCTGGATTCCGGCCTTCGCCGGAATGACGAGACTGGAAGGCGTGGGCCAATCCTGAACCGTCACCCCGGCGAAGGCCCGGGTCCAGAGCGAGGGGCGCCCACCTTCCGCTCACCCCTGCGGAAGCATCCATTCTCCGCTTCCCCCGCGAAAGCGGGGGGTCCAGGGCGTGCAGCAGATGCCGGTCCTGATGTCTGTGCATCTCGCCCGGTCCCTGGATCCCCGCTTTCGCGAGGAAAGCGGTTGAGAGATTGCGAATGAATCTGGATCCCGGCTGGAGTTTACCTTCGGGCGGCCAAAGGCCGGACCCCGGGGCCGAATGACGAGACTGGCATGGCCGGACCAATCCTCAACCGTCACCCCGGCGAAGGCCGGGGTCCATCGACGGAATGTCTAGCCGTTGCGGTTCAGCCGGATCGCGACCGAGCGGGCATGGGCGTTGAGGCCCTCGGCCTCCGCCAGCGTGATCGCTGAAGGCGCGAGTTCGGCGAGTTGGTCGGCGCCGAGCTTGAGCAGCGAGGTGCGCTTCAGGAAATCGAGCACGCCGAGGCCGGACGAGAAGCGCGCGGAGCGCGCCGTCGGCAAAACGTGGTTGGGGCCGCCGACATAGTCGCCGATGACTTCGGGCGTGTGGTGGCCGAGGAAGACCGCACCGGCGTTCCGGACCTTCACCAGCAGCGCCTCGGGATCGGCGACCGCGAGCTCGAGATGCTCGGGCGCGATGCGGTTGGCAAGCTCGATCGCCTTCGCCAGAGACTTGACCACGACGATGGCGCCGAAATCGCGCCAGCTCGCGGCGGCGGTTTCGGCGCGCGGCAGCGTCTTTAGTTGACGTTCGACCGCGGCGGCGACCGCGTCGGCCAGCACCGGCGCGTCAGTGACGAGGATCGACTGCGCAGCGGTGTCGTGTTCGGCCTGCGCGAGAAGATCGGCGGCGAGCCAGTCGGGATCGTTGCCGGCATCGGCGACGACCAGCACCTCCGACGGGCCGGCGATCATGTCGATGCCGACCAGCCCGAAGACGATGCGCTTGGCGGCCGCGACGTAGGCGTTGCCCGGGCCCATGATCTTGGCGACGGGCGCGATGGTCGCAGTGCCATAGGCAAGCGCGGCGACGGCCTGCGCGCCGCCGACGCGATAGATCTCATCGACGCCGGCGATCTTCGCCGCGGCGAGCACGAGCGGATTCATTTTTCCATCGGGTGCCGGAGTCACCATGACGACGCGCTCGACGCCGGCGACGCGCGCCGGCACCGCGTTCATCAAAACGGAACTCGGATAGGCGGCGGTGCCCCCCGGCACGTAAAGCCCGACCGATTCGATCGCGGTCCAGCGGATGCCGAGCGCGACGCCGGACGCATCGGTGTAGCGGTCGTCGGCGGGCATCTGGCGGCGGTGAAAGGCTTCGATGCGATCGCGGGCGTAGAGCAGCGCGTCGCGCTCGGCGGCCGGAACGGATTTCCCGGCGGCGTCGATCTCGGCGGCGCTAACGCGGAGCGTGGCCGGTGTAAGCGTCTGGCGGTCGAACTTCGCGGTGATGTCGATGAGCGCCTGGTCGCCGCGCTTCGCGACATCGGCGACGATGGCGCGGGCCGCCTGATCGACGTCTTCGGAGACCTCGCGCTTCATGGCGAGAAGCGCGCGGAAACGGGCCTCGAAATCGCTGTCGGTGTCGTTCAGTCGCTGCGGCACGGCGGGCTCTCCGGATGGCGGCGGAGCCCCTATACCTCAGGCGCGGGCGTTCGTCTCGCCTGCCAGCGGATGATTGGGCTTGGCCCGGGTGGCCCAGGCGGCGCCGAGATCGGCCAGTCGGGCCTCGATCACCTCGACCGAAATCTCGACCAGCGCGCCGCCGGCGAAGACCAGCGTGACCCTGCCCCCGGGGGCGTCGGTCGGTTCGAAGCGGACGGCGAGCAGCTCAAGGATCTTGCCGGTTTCGTTGCGGTCGATACCCGAGGTGCGCACGCCGAGCACGCGGTCGAAGGTGAGCGCGGCGCGGCGGCGTTCGAAATCGCTGCGGCGGTTGTCCTCGGCCGTTTCCCAGGTGAAGCGGTTCATGGCCAGCGCGAAGCGGCGCTCACCGGGCAGATAGACCATGTCGCCGACTTTCAGGACGGCATCCTGCACGAACGCGGAGAGGACGCTGAGATCCTCCTCGTCGACGGCGGCGAGTTTCAGCGGATCGGATTCGGTCATGGGTCACACATGGGAAGGCGGTGGGTCATATTCCTTTGGCTTAACGCCTCAGGTAATGCGCCGTTCCCGCGCCCGCAAGACTGGAGCCGGTCCGCAGATGCCGGATCAGCCGGTGATGCGCTCGATCTCGGCCCCGCAGGCGCCGAGCTTGTCCTCGATGCGCTCGAAGCCGCGGTCGAGGTGATACACCCGGTTAACCACGGTTTCGCCTTCCGCCGCGAGGCCGGCGATGACCAGCGAGACGGAGGCGCGGAGATCGGTCGCCATGACCTGCGCACCGGTGAGCTTGGCCACGCCCTTCACGGTCGCGACCTGGCCGTCGAGGTGGATGTCGGCGCCGAGGCGGGCGAGCTCCTGCACGTGCATGAAGCGGTTCTCGAAGATGGTCTCGCGGATGTGCGAGCTGCCCGCGGCCCTGGCGACCAGCGCCATGAGCTGGGCCTGCAGGTCGGTGGCGAAGCCCGGAAACGGCTCGGTGGTGACGTCGACGGGCGCGAGGCCGTGGCCGTTACGGCGGACGCGGATGCCGTGGTTGGTGGCCTCGATCTCGGCGCCGACGCGGCGCAGCACCTCAAGCGGCGTCTCCAGCGTATCGGTGGTGGCGCCCTCCAGGAAAACATCGCCGCCGGTCGCCGCGACCGCCATGGCGTAGGTGCCGGCCTCGATGCGGTCCGCCATCACGGTGTGGCGGGCGGCATGGAGCGCGGGCACGCCCTCGATGTGGATCGTGGCGGTGCCGGCGCCGGAAATCTTCGCGCCCATCGCGGTGAGGCAGCGGGCGAGATCGACGATCTCGGGCTCGCGCGCCGCGTTCTCGATGACGGTCTCGCCCTTCGCGAGCGCCGCGGCCATCATGGTGACGTGGGTGGCGCCGACGGTGACCCTGGGGAACGTGACGCGGGCGCCGCGCAGCCCGTTCTTCGCCCTGGCCAGCACGTAGCCGGCTTCGATCTCGATATCGGCGCCGAGCGTCTTCAGCGCATCGATGAAGAAATCGACGGGACGCGTGCCGATGGCGCAGCCGCCGGGCAGCGACACCTTCGCCTCGCCCATGCGCGCGATGAGCGGGCCCACCACCCAGAAGCTCGCGCGCATGCGCGAGACCAGATCGTAGGGCGCCGGAGTGTCGACGATGTCGCC
>CAYOUO010000054.1:0-9189 GCA_964407155.1 uncultured Hyphomicrobiales bacterium
ATCCGCCTGCCCGATCGCGGCACGGGTCTGCTTGAGCATCCGCCCGGCAAGGCTTTGCGCGGCGGCATCCTCCAGCCCTGCGGTGTCGACGATGGTGAAGTCGAGATCGCCGAGCCGCGCCTGCCCCTCGCGGCGGTCGCGCGTCACGCCCGGTCGGTCGTCGACCAGCGCGAGGCGCTTGCCGACCAGCCGGTTGAACAGCGTCGATTTGCCCACGTTGGGCCGGCCGACGATGGCGACCCTCAGCGCACGATCGGATGACATCCGCGAAAGCTCCGCCGCCGGCGATTCGCCGGCGCGTTCAGTATATGGCGTCGATGTCGCGGGCGATGCCGGAGCCGCCGCGGCCGGCGCGGCCGTCGCGGGCGCCGCGCCGCTTGCCGGTGCCGCTGTTGATGGCGCAGCCCCGTTTGCCGGCGCCGCTCCCGCCGGCGGCGTCTCCGGCCCGATCTTGGCCGCGATCAGCGCCAGCATGATTTGCGCCCGGTCGCGCAGCTCCTTGGACGAGCCGACGTCGTTGGTGATTTCGTCGAAATACGTGCGCGACGCCGCATAGTCGCCGGTGCGGAAAGCCGAAAGCCCGAGAATCTCACGGGCCGATTGCCGCCAGGGATTGCCCACCGTCGCGAGATCACCGATACGGCCCTTGATGTCCGCAAACGAGGCGGTGTCCACTGTCAGCAGCGCTGCGCGCAACTGTGCCATCGCGCGGAGGTCGGCGTTGACGCTCGTGTCCTTCGCCAGCGCGTCGAAATCGGCGACCGCGCCGCTGTGGTCGTTGGTCAGCGCCTTCTCGGCGGCGACGCGGAAGCGCGCCAGCGCCGGGTAGCCGCCGCTGCCGTCCTTGCTGATCGCCTCGAACGCCTTCAGCGCATCGTCGTGCTTGCCGTCGTTGGCCAGTTGGAGAGCCGCGAGGAACCGGTCGCCGGTCGCGGCCGCCTGCCGCGCCTGCCAGTATTCCCAGCCCTTGTAGCCCGCCGTCGCCACCACGATCAGCACCGCGGCCGCCAGCACGTACGGCCCGAACCGGTCCCACAGCTTGCGCAGCTGTTCGCGGCGGATATCCTCGTCAACTTCCTGGAAAATATCGGACATTTCGTTCTGGCTGGCGCTGGTTCAGGGTCGGCGGTGGCCGGGCGCCGCACCATATAGACCAGCCATTCCCGTTGCAAACCGGCTTGGGCGCCGCCCGCCGCTCAGCCCTTCGGCTTGTAGACGTTGGCCTCGCCGGGAAACGCGCGGGCCCGCACATCGCGCGTGTAGGCCGAGACCGCCGCCTCGATATGGTTGGCGAGTGTGCCGTAGCTCTTCACGAACTTGGGCACGTTCGGGCTGAGGCCGAGCATGTCCTCCAGCACCAGGATCTGCCCGTCACAGGCGGGCGAGGCGCCGATGCCGATGGTCGGGATCGCGACCTCGGCCGTGATCTCCCTGGCAAGCGGCTCGACCACCGCCTCGATCACCATGGCGAAGGCGCCGGCCTCCGCGACGGCCCTGGCGTCGGCCCTGATCGCGGCCTGCGCCGCCTCATCGCGGCCCTGCACGCGAAATCCGCCGATGGTGTTGACCGCCTGCGGGGTGAGCCCGATGTGCCCCATCACCGGCACGCCGCGTTCGCTGAGGAAGCGGATCGTCTCCGCCATGCGCGTGCCGCCCTCGAGTTTCACCGCGCCGCAGCCCGTTTCCTTCATCACGCGCGATGCGCTCCGGAACGCGGCGGCCGGGCTCTCCTCGTAGCTGCCGAACGGCAGGTCGACCACCACCAGCGCGCGCTTCGACCCGCGGATCACGGCGAGCCCCTGCAGGATCATCATCTCGAGCGTCACCGGTAGCGTCGTCTCGAGCCCGTGCATCACCATGCCGAGCGTGTCGCCGACCAGGATGAAGTCCACGTGCCGGTCGATGATCGCCGCGGTGTGTGCATGATACGAGGTCAGCGCCACTATCGGCTCACCGCCCTTGCGGGCGCGAATGTCGTTTGCTGTCAGGCGGCGGCCGTTGAATTCTAACGCCACGTTTCAACTCCCTCACTCAAGCGGCGGCAACCTCTAGCATCTTTCCCGGGACAGCAGGAACACCCGCGCTGCATCACGGCTATGTGCGCGGCGCGGCCCGCATTTCAAGCACTTCGCGGTTGTCCGCTGCCGGCCTTCCGCGTACGGTTAACGCCGTGGGCAATGCGGCCTCGTGTGTCAGGCCGTCGAGGGGGCGTATCATGCGTGGCGTGCGCGTTTTCGCGTTGGCGTTTGCGTTTGTTTCCACTCTGGCGGCGTTGCCGGCTGCCGCCTCTACCATCCTCGCGAGAGTTTCGATCGCCGACCAGACCATGGACGTCTACGTCGATGGCTGGCCGCAGTATTCGTGGCCGGTGTCGACCGCCCGCCGCGGCTACTACACGCCGACCGGCGTCTTCCATGCCCAGCGCCTCGCCGAGATGTGGTACTCGAAGAAATACGACAACTCGCCGATGCCGCACTCGATCTTCTTCAACGGCGGTTTCGCCATTCACGGCACCGAGTATGTGAAGCGTCTGGGCACCCCCGCTTCGCACGGCTGCATCCGCCTCCACCCGGACAACGCCGAGACGCTCTTCCAGCTTGTCCAGGACAACGGCATGGCCTCGCTGCGGATCGAGGTGAGCGAGTAGCGGGCGCTCAAGCGATCCGGAACGCCGCGTCCCAGCCGAGCTCGCGCCGCGCTTTCTCCGACGACACGGTGCTTGCCGGTTCGGCAACGTTGTAGACACCGGCCGCGCCCTTCTCGACGGCCAGCAGCGCGGCGAATGCCGCCGCCTCGACGTGAACCGCCGGCAAATCGCTGCGCGGTGCATCGCTGTCAGTCCCCGCACCGTAGAAGGATCCGTAGCGCAGCACGATCCCCACGGGCTGTTTCGCGGCGAGCACGGCGTCCTCCAGCGCGACGACGCCCGCCATCGACACCGCCGCCACACCTTCGGCCTGTGTGTTGAGCGGATCAATCTCCGTGTGCGGCTCCGGTCCGGGCGCGTAGACCCAGGCGATGCTTTGCGCGATGACGCGGCCGACCGCCGCCGCTTCGGCAGCGTCCATCAGGTTGCGCGTGCCGACGCGGCGGAGGTCCGCGTTCCGCTTCAGGCTTTCCGGATCGAAGCCGCTGGAAAGATCGGTGAGCTGATGGATGATCACATCGGGCTTCGCGTCGCGCATCGCCGCGCTGACCGCGGCCGCATCGAAAACGTCGAGCATCACCGGTGTCACGCCGGCCTTGCGCAGCCACGCGGCGGCCAGCGGCTTTCGCGTGGTGCCAACCACGGCATAGCCGGCGCGCCGCAGCAGCCGGCACAGCGGACGGCCCACCGCGCCGGCAGCGCCAGCCACGAAAACGGTGGCGGTCATCGTGTTCCTTCCTGATGCGGTCGCGCGCGGAGCATCGCTTCGTTTATACCCCGCATGGATGACCGGCAAAGCGCATCGGGTCGCATCCGCCACTCACATGCGCAGTGCGCGAGCTGCGAACCGGTCGGCGAAGCTATTCCCCCAAAAGGAAAGGGCGCACCATCGGCGCGCCCTTCCGGCGCTCCGCATTCCGGTCGCTCGCGCGTCAGCCGGGAACAACGTCCAGCTGCTCGAGGTCGGCAATAAGACCAGGACCGGTCGGCGTCCAGTTCAGTACCTTCCGCGTCTGTGCGCTGGAGGCCGGCATGTCCATTGCCGCAAATCCGCCGAGCCATCCGAAGAACGCCGGCGCTTCGTCCGGCGCGATGGATTTCGTCGGCAGCTTGAGGCGGGTCGCGATGGTCTCCGCGATGGCGCGCATCGTCGCGCCCTCCTCCGCCACCGCGTGGTAGATCGCCTTTGGCTGTGCGCGCTCGAAGGCGAGCTTGTAGAGCCGCGCGACGTCGTCAACGTGCGCCGCGGGCCACCGGTTTCGTCCGTCGCCGACATAGGCGCAGGCGCCGTTCTTCAGGTAAGCGGCAATCGCCGGGCTGATCAGCCCCTGCCGATGGGGATCGTGCACCTGCGGCAGCCGCACGACCGATACGTTCACGCCGTCGGCGGCCGCCGCGTTCGCCGTCTCTTCCGACGCCGCGCGCGGGTGGTCGTGGCCGCTGACGATCGCATTGTCTTCTTTCGCCGGCTCGCCCGGCACCGTGTTGGCGAGCGCCGTCCCCGAGGTCACGATCAGCGGCCGGTCGGAGCCCCTGAGCGCCGCGCCCAGGGTGGCGATCACGCGCCGGTCGTCCTCGCAGTTCTGCACGAAGCGCGAGAAGTCGTGGTTGAACGCGAGGTGGATCACGCCGTCCGACCACGCAGCGCCGGCTTTCAGGCTGTCGGGTTCCGCGATCGAGCCGCGATAGACCTCCGCCCCTGCCGCGGCCAGCGCCGGCGCCTTGTCGTCGGAACGGCAGAGCCCGATCACCTGATGGCCGGCTACAATCAGTTCCTTCACCACGCGCGAGCCGATGAAGCCCGTCGCGCCTGTCACGAATACACGCATGAATGAATGTCTCCAGTTTCGGTGGAGACAAATGTCGGCGCCTGCGTTATGCTGGTAAAGTAGTGACTTTATCCTATTAAGATTGCTAACCGGATGAGCGAAGCCGCCGCCACCGACAATCTGCTCGGCGCCTATCTCCGCGATCGCCGTACCCGGCTCGACCCCGCCTCGCTCGGCTTCCCGATGGATCGCCGGCGCACGCGCGGGCTCCGCCGTGAAGAGGTCGCCCAGCGCGCCAACATCAGCCCCACCTGGTACACCTGGCTCGAGCAGGGCCGCGGCGGCGCGCCCTCCGCCGACGTGCTCGACCGTATCGCCCGCGCCCTCATGCTCACCGACGTCGAGCGCGAGCATCTCTTCCTTCTCGGCCTCGGCCGCCCGCCCGAGGCGCGCTATCGCAAGAACGACGGCGTGACGCCGCGCCTGCAGCGCGTCCTCGACGCGCTCGATCCCGTCCCCGCCGTCATTCGCACCGCGACGTGGGACGTCGTGGCGTGGAACCGCGCGGCCACCGTCCTGCTCGCCGACTACGCCTCGCTGCCGCCGGAGGGTCGCAACATCCTGCGCGCCATATTCCTCGATCCGCGCGCCCGCGCTTCGCAGTACGACTGGGAGAGCGTCGCGCGCTTCGTGCTCGGCTCGTTCCGCGTCGAGGCCGCCCGCGCCGGCGCCGCCGAGGAAGTCGAGCCGCTGGTCGAGGAGCTCTGCCGGCTCAGCCCGGAGTTCCGGGCCATGTGGCGCGAGAACAACGTGCAGGGTCCGCACGGCGAATTCGTGAAACACATCCGCCATCCGGTGCTCGGCACCTTCGCGTTCGAATATTCTGCCTTCGCCGTCGATGGCCGCACCGATCTCAGCATGATCGTCTACAATCCGGCCACGCCGGAGGATGCCGGGCGCCTGACGAAACTGCTTCCCTGAGCCGCAATCCGGCCAACCACGCACGAGGGGATCCATGGACACGGTTCTGGTCACCGGAGGGTCGGGCTTCATCGCCGGCCACGCCATCCTGCAGCTGCTCGCGGCCGGCTATACCGTCCGCACCACGGTGCGCAATGTCGCCCGCGCCGATCATGTGAAGGCGCTGCTGAAGGCCGGCGGCGCCGCCTCCACCGACGCCTTGTCCGTCGTCGCCGCTCACCTCGAGGACGATGCCGGGTGGGCCGAAGCGGTGCGCGGTTGCCAGTACGTCCTCCATGTCGCCTCGCCCTTCCCGGCGACCGCGCCGAAGCACGAGGACGAGTTGATCGTGCCGGCCCGCGACGGCGCACTCCGCGTGCTGCGGTTCGCGCGCGACGCCGGCGTGAAGCGCGTCGTGATGACCTCCTCGTTCGCAGCGGTGGGATACGGTCACGGCGATGTGGACAGGCCGTTCGACGAGACCGACTGGACCGATCTCTCGGCGCCCGGGCTCAGCGCCTACGTGAAGTCGAAAACGATCGCCGAACGCGCCGCCTGGAATTTCATCGACAAGGATGGCGGCGGGATGCAGCTCGCCGCGGTCAATCCGGTCGGTGTGCTCGGCCCCGCACTCGGCAACGACCTCGCCACCTCGGTCCTGCTCATCCAGCGGCTCATGAATGGCTCGGTCCCCGGCTGCCCGCACCTGTGGTTCGGCGTGGTCGATGTGCGCGACGTCGCCGATCTCCACATCCGCGCCATGGCCGATCCGGCGGCGAAGGGCGAGCGCTTCGTCGCCACCGCCGGCGACAGCCTCTCCATTCGCGAGATCGCGCTGGCCCTGCACGAGCGGATGGGAAGCGCTGCCCGGCGCGTGCCCACGCGCGAGCTGCCCGATTGGCTGGTGCGCATCGCCGGGCTGTTCGATCCCGCCGTCCGCAACACGCTGGGCGAACTCGGCCACCGCAAGCGCATGACCGGCGCCAAGGCGCGCCGCGTGCTCGGCTGGGCGCCGCGCTCGAGCGAGGATGCCGTCGCCGCCAGCGCCGAGAGCCTCATCCGCCTCGGCCTGGTGAAGCCCGCGGCGTGAGGCGCCGGCCGCCCGCGATTCAGGTGTCCAGCATCTCCGGCCGGAATTTGCTGCGCCGGCTGATGACTTTTCCCGCGACCATGAACACGCCGTCGCCGGTGTAATGCAGCGTCTCCGGATGCTTTGGCGATGGCGCCACGTGCGCCTTCACCACCTCGAAGATGAAGAAGTTGTATTTGTCGACCAGCGCATCGTCGGCGAGCCGGCATTCGAAACCGGCGTGACACTCGCCGATCAGCGGCGCCTGCACCCGCGATGCCGACTGCGCCGTCAGCCCGAACCGCGCGAACTTGTCCACCTCCGCGCCCGTCGTGTTGCCGATGCCGACCACGATGTCGGTCAACGCGGTGGTCGGCAGGTTGATGACGCAAGCGCGGCTCCGGCGGATGAGATCGAAGCTGAAATTCGCGCTGGAGATGACGCAGCCCACCAGTGATGGCGTGAACTCCATCACCGTGTGCCAGCCCATCGTCATGATGTTGCGCTGGTCGCCGTGCGCCGACGAGACCAGCACGATTGGCCCCGGCTCCAGGTATTGCCGGACCCGCGAGACCGGAAAGTCTTTCTTCCGAGGCAGCCCGGTCATTTGCCCTGCCGCGCCACCCGTTCCGCCAGCCGCGCCGTCAGGCGCGCCAGCGCCTGCGAGTGGTCGTTGCGGTCGAGCATCACCTGGATCAGTGTATATTCGCCGGTGTTTTTCAGCGCGCGCTCGAGCGCCGCGGCCATCTCCGCTTCCGTCGTCACCTTGATGCCCAGTCCCTTTCCGAGGACCTTCGGGATTTCGGCGAAGCTCCACCGGTGCACGTCGTTGAACGCGCCGTCGAGCATCGGCCGCTCTGTGCCATAACCGTCGTTGTCCAGCACCACGACGATCGGATTCATGCCGTAGCGCGCGATCGTCGACAGCTCCATTCCGGTCATCTGGAAGGCGCCGTCGCCGACCAGCACCAGCGGTCTCAGGCGCGGATTCGCCGTGCCGACGCCGATCGCAGCGGGCACCGCGAACCCGAGCGAGCAGTAATACGCCGGTCCGAGAAAATGCGCACCGCTGTGGATGTGGAGATCCTCGGCGCCGAACAAAGCGTCGCCGGGATCGGCAATCACGATCATGTCGTCTTCGAGAAAGGCGCTGATCTGGTGGAACAGCGCCGCCACCGTCATCGCGCGGTTGCCTGCCGCGAACGGTCCGGGATGCTCGGGGTGTCGATAAGACGGCCGCGCCGTCTTGCCCCATGTCTGCGCCGCAAGGCCGGCGACGAAATCCTCCATGCGCACGCCGTCGTAGCTGCGGAAGCCGACGGTGACCCGGTCCTTGCCGACATAGATCGACGTGCCGCGATCGATGCGCGCGGTGTAGATGCCGAGATTGATGTCGGTCAGCATCGCGCCGAGCAGGAGCACGCAGTCGCTGGCCTCGACGTACGCACGCACGCCGTCCGATCCCATCGCGCCTTCATAGACGCCGATGTAGGCGGGGTCCGATTCCGGAAATACCGATTTGCCGCCGAGCGTCACGGCGACCGGAATGCCGGCGCCGCGCGCTAGCCCGGCGAGCGCGTTCTGCAGGCCGAAGCGGTGCAACTCGAGCCCGGCAAGGATGACCGGCTGCTTCGCGGCGGCGATGCGCTCCGCCGCCTCGGCAAGCGCGAAGCGCAGCACCTCCGCGTCACTCTCCACCACCGGCAGCGGACGCCGGTGGCCGGGCACGATCGGCGCCGCGACCATGTCGCGCGGCAGTTCGATGTAGACCGGCCGGCTGTGGCGGCGCGCAAGCGCGATCACCCGGTCGATCTCGTCCGCCGCGGTCCCCGGATCGTCGAGCACCGTCGTCGCCACGGTCAGCTCGGCGAACACGTTCCGCTGCGTCTCGAAATCCCTCACCTTGTGGTGGATCAGGCCGTTGCGCGCGCGCTCGCCGATTCCCGGCGCGCCGCTGATCACCACCACCGGCGAGCGTTCGGCGAAGGCCTGCGCCACCGCGTTCACCACCTTCAGCCCGCCGACCGCATAGGTGATGCAGACCACGCCGAGGCCGCGCAGCCGCGCGTAGGCATCGGCGGCAAAGCCGGCGCCCTGCTCGTCAGAGGTGTTGATCACGTGGAGCGGGCTCGCCTCCAGCTTCTTGAAGAACGCCAGCACGAAATCGCCGGGCACGCCGAAGACGTGGCCGACCCCCTCCTCGCAGATGCGGCGGATCAGATAATCGCCGATCGTCTCGCCGGCTTTCGCGCCGCCCGCTCCCCCCGCCATCCCGTCCGCCATGAAAGTCCGCCCTCTCTCGAAACCATCGCCCCACGAATAGCCGGGATCGGCGTCACAGTGTAGCCGCTCCGGTCGTCATCGCGCCGCAGAGGAGCGCAATCCTGATACGCTGTCCGCGGCCACGGAATTGATCGAGGTCAGGGGGAAATCTCGGGCAAGCCGGTATTCTGTCGACCGCGAGACGCCAGTCATATCGAGGGTGCGCCCGTAGTGACATCGCCGGACAAGCCGCACGCCCTGTCAGTGGCCGCCGTCCTCAACGGGCTCGCCGTCTCGCCGGAACAGGGATTGTCCACCGGCGAGGTCCGGCGCCGGCTTGACCGCTTCGGACCCAACGGCTTCGCGGCGCCGCGGAAGGCCAGCATCACCCGACTGCTTCTCCATCAGTTCGCAAGCCCGATCGTCTATCTCCTGAGCATCGCCGCCGCGCTCGCTCTCTATTTCGGCGAGGTCGAAGAGAG
>CAYOUO010000055.1:0-11019 GCA_964407155.1 uncultured Hyphomicrobiales bacterium
AGCGCATCGGCCGCGGTGCCGCGCGGCACCGTATCGATCAGCGCGTTGGTGGCGGGATTGCGGATTTCGTCGACGGCGCCGTCCGCGGCGCCGGTCCACGCGCCGTCAATCAGCATGTCCATCTGCATCCTCCCGCGACGACACGTTTGTCCCTCTCCGGTCAGCGATAGAGCAACTGATGCACATCATCAACAGATATTGCATTTGCAATGCAAGCTGGATCAGACTAAACAAATATTGCACACTGGGCAGGAGCTGCGACAGACGTGAGAATTGATCCCAACAAGAGCTCGACCGCGCTGCGCGCCATGCGCGTGCTGGAGTTTCTGGGCGCCATGCGCCGGCCGGCTTCGGTGGCTGAAGTGGCGGATGCCATCGAGGCCGATCGCAGCACTGCGTACCGGATGCTGATGACGCTGCTCGACGGCGGGTACGTCCGTCGCGACCTGTCCGAAAAGAACTACCAGCTGGGGTACCGCCTGCTCAGCCTGACCCAGGGCCTGCTCAACGAGGGCGAGCGCACGGAACTGGTTGCCGCGGCGCTCCGCAAGATTTCCGCCGAGACGCAGGAGACGGCGCACTATTCGGTCTTCGATCGCGACGCCTGCGTTCTGGTGCAGCGTTCGAAGGGGACGCAGCTCGTCGCCGTGGATTTCCAGATCGGGGACCGCTCGCCGCTCCACTGCAGCTCGGCGGGCAAGGTGCTGCTCGCCTTTCTCGATCTGAGGCGGGTGGAGGAGATCATCGCGCGCGGCCTGCCGCGGCTCGCCGTCAACTCGAAGACGACGCCCGAGCAACTGCGCGAGGAACTAACGCGCGTGCGGGCGCAGGGCTATGCTCTCGACGACCGCGAATTTCACGACGACATGCGCTGCGTGTCTGTGCCGGTTTTCGACAAGGGCGGCGTGACCACGGCGATCAGCCTTTCCGGACCGAGTTCGCGCTTCACCATCGCCAAGCTGCACGAACTGCGCGGGCCGATCACGGCTGCGGCCAACGACCTTTCGAGAAAATTCGGCGGGCTGCCGTAGCCGCCATCGGGCCAGCAGGCCAGCCGCTGCGTGCGGACGGGATACGCGGGGGTCGGCTGATCGCCGGAGCCAGAGATCATTCCTCGCCGAGGTATTCGGCGAGCACCAGCGCGTGATTGTGCTCCAGATCGCGGGCGGCATAGACGAGCGTCGCGCGCCTGCCGGCCGAGATTTCGCGCAGCCTGTCGACCGCGGCCGGGTTGGCGCGCAGCTCGGCCCGATAACGCCGGCGGAATTCCAGCCAGCGGGCGGGGTCATGGCCGAACCAGGCGCGAAGACCCGGGCTTGGGGCGGCGTCCTTCAGCCAGAAATCGATCGCCGCCGCCGCTTTGGTCAGGCCGCGCGGCCACAGGCGGTCGACCAGTATCCGCCTGCCGTCTTCGGCTGCCGGCGGGTCGTAAACGCGCTTGATCCGGATCCGGGGCGCGCTCAACGCTTCTTCCTTCCAGCGCCCGTGCCCGTTTCGACCAAATCCGCCGGCTTTCGCCCCGCCGGGTCTGTCCGTCGGCCACCATGGGGCCGCGTCGAAAGATGACGCATCAAGCCGCGCAGCAGACTCCGCTGGCGGGCCAGCTCGGTGAGGTGCCTTTCCGAAAGGCTGGCCAGAAGGCGCTCTCCTTCTGGCGTCAGGACCAGCGGCACCCGCCGCCGATCGGCGGCGTCGGGTTTGCGCCTCGCCAGCCCCGAGGCCACCAGCCGGTTGGCGAGTGCCAGCGCGCTGTGCGGCTTGATGAGGAGTTCGGCGGCGAGTTCCCCGACGGTCAGCTTCCGGGCCGGGCGGCCACGGATGGCGAGCAAGGCCTGATGCTGCCGGGACGTGAGGCCGACGGCCTGTGCCTGAGCCTGGCTGAATGCAATGAATTCACGCATTCCGCGACGAAAGCTGGCCAGGGTTCTGTAGTCCTCGTCGGTTATGCGCATCGGTCCGCCTCCACCGGCATTATATCGTGTTGCGATATATTTCCGAATACGCTAGCCACTGAAGCCACAATTCCAGGTGCCCATCCCATCATGATTCGAACGCATTCCAACCGCGCGTCGACGTCGCTCGGCGATTTCACGACGGACCCGCGCGTGCTCGTGCTCGTTGCCATGGCGCTTGTCGTCGGCGGCGCGGCGACGCTCAGCGCCTGGGCCCTGCTCAGGCTCATCGGCTTCTTCTCCAACCTCCTGTGGTTCGGCCGTTTCAGCACCGCCAGTATCAGTCTCGCGGGCGTCCACCCGTCGATCTGGGTCGTCATCATCCCCGCGCTCGGCGGGCTGGTCATCGGTCTGATGGCGCGCTTCGGAAGCGAAGCAATCCGCGGCCACGGCATCCCGGAGGCGATCGAGGCGATTTTAATTGGCGAAAGCCGGGTAGGCGTCAAGGTCGCGATCCTCAAGCCGCTCTCGTCCGCAATCTCGATTGGCAGCGGCGGTCCCTTCGGCGCGGAAGGTCCGATCATCATGACCGGCGGGGCGATCGGCTCGCTGTTCGCCCAGTGTTTCAGTCTGAGCGCCGCGGAACGCAAGACCCTGCTCGTCGCCGGTGCCGCGGCGGGGATGACGGCGATCTTTGGCACGCCGATCGCGGCGATTCTCCTGGCGGTCGAGCTCCTGCTGTTCGAGTGGAAGCCGCGCAGCCTCATCCCTGTCATAACCGCGGTCGTCGTCGCCAGCGTCGCGCGGCCCGCGGTCATCGGCAGCGGCCCGCTCTTTCCCATCGGCAGTGTCGCGGCGTTGCCGTGGTGGAGCATCGCGCCGTGCATCGGCCTCGGCGCGCTCAGCGGTCTCCAGTCGGCGGCCATGACCAAGCTGCTCTACTGGCTGGAAGATCTCTTCGCTCACCTGCCGATTCACTGGATGTGGTGGCCGGCAATCGGCGGCATCGCGGTCGGGCTGGGAGGACTTGTCGACCCGGCCGCCATGGGCGTGGGCTACGACACGATCGGCGCGCTGCTTGCCAACCATATCGGCGTTACGGCCGTCGTCACGCTGATCGCGGTGAAATCCGTCATCTGGCTGGTTTCGCTTTCGTCCGGCACGTCGGGCGGCGTTCTGGCGCCTCTGTTGATCATGGGTGGCAGTCTCGGCTGGCTTCTGGGTCACTGGCTTCCCGCCGGTCCCTCGTTCTGGGCGCTGCTTGGCATGGCCGGGATGCTCGGCGGAACGATGCGCGCGCCGCTGACCGCTGTTCTGTTCGCGATCGAGCTGACCGGTGCCAACAACCTGTTCCTGCCCCTCATCGCCGCGACTGCGACCGCTTATGCCGTCACCGTGCTGCTGCTGAAGCGCTCGATCCTGACCGAGAAAATCGCGCGGCGCGGGCGGCACATCACCCGCGAGTACAGCGCCGACCCCTTCGAAGTCGTGCGCGCCGGCGATGTCATGGTCCGGCATCTGGCGACGCTGCCGGCCACCATGAGTGTCGATGAAGCGGTCGCCTTCTTTACGAGCGACGAACCGCGTCACAAGTCGTACCCGATCGTCGACCGCGCGGGCCGGCTGGTTGGCATGGCAGCGCGCGCCGATGCGCTCCGCTGGCGTTCGGAAGGAACGCACGATGCCGCGAATCTTTACGACGTCGCCTCCGACGATGAAATCGTCGCCGCAAATCCGCACGATCCGCTCGCCCGCGTCGTCGAGTTGATGGTTCGGCACGAAATCGGCCGCGTTCCCGTCGTTGAAGGCGAGAGCCGGCGGCTGGTCGGCCTCGTCGCGCGCAAGGACCTTCTTCAAATTCCGCGCATGCAACTGGCGCAGGAGCGGAATCGCTCGTCGGGATTCGCCCGGCCGAGACAGGGCGAGCGTGTCCCTCAACTCGGAAGTTGAATGTGTTCTGCGCGTTCGCCTTGAGCAGGCGCTCTGCGCATGGCGATGCGGGCTTCGTGCGCCTGCAGGCTTATGCCGACGCGCGGTTCGATCGCCGACGCTGTTTCAGGCGCCCTCCCACTCCATGATGTAGAGGCCGGCATTGAAGTCGGTCATGTAGATCAGCCCGTTCGGTTGCACGTAGAGATCGGCGCTGTGGAGCTGGCGAACGATCTCGGGGCGTGAGTCCATCATTTTTGCCGGGAGGGGCGGAACGAAGTAGCCGACTTCCTCCGGCCGGAACGGATTCTGGATGTCGAAGATTCTGAGCCCGGCGTTCTGATAGGTGGCGAGGATATAGCGCGAACTGCGGTACGCGTCGGAGCGGTTCTCCCACAGATTATGGGGACCGAAGTGGCCGCCCTTGGCGACGTAATCCTGCTCCGCGGGCACCGGCATGGTCGCGATCGACACCGGGTTCGACGGTGCGCGGATGTCGAACACCCAGGTGTATTTCAACGGCTCGACGTCGATGTTCTGCACCGCCTCATCGGCGACGATGAGCAGGTTTCGATCGGTCAGCGGCAGTGCGCTGTGCGTGCCGCCGGCGAATGGCGGCCGCCAGTTGCGATGCGCGATCAGTTTCGGGTTCGCCTTGTCCTTGACGTCAACGAGGGTGAGACCGCCGTCACGCCAGCAGCCGTACGCGGTATCGCCGGCGACGAGCGCGTGGTGGAGCGCGACGCGGCCGTCGAAATCGGCCTTCTCGCCCCCGGCCGTCCACATGCCGGGCAGCCACCAGCGCCCGACTTCGCGCGGCTTCGTCGGATCGGCGATGTCGATGATCATCAGGATGTGGTCGGTATATCCGTCGAGGAACGCCGAGCCGTAAACGTACTGGCCGCCGTCCCACCAGACGCGATGCAGGCCGAGGCCCTCGACTTCCAGGAAGCCGATGGAACGCGGATTGGCGGGATCCTTGATGTCGTAGATGCGCAGACCGGCGGAGTAGTCCTCGCCGCGTTTTCCGAAGCGGGAACTGTGCACGCCGGAGATCGAGCCCTCGTAGTAGAGCTTTTCGCTGTTGAATGTGGAATAGAAATTGAACTCCTCGATCATCAGGAGGAGGTCGCCGTTGGTCTGGCAGTGCAGCGACCACGATGCCGGGTGCACCGGCAGGAAGTTGACCGGCTTCGGGTTTCGCGGATCGCGCACGTCGAGCACGGTCGCGCCCGTGCTGAAGGCGTGGCAGATGTAGGCGTGGCCCGTGTTGACCAAGACCAGCACGCCGTCGGGGCGGCCGCCTTGATCCGAGTGGCCGACGAACTTCACGTTACGCGCCGCCTCGGGCGCTATCTCATGCTTTGCCACGTTGCTTCCTCCACTCGATGCGAACGCGCAGCCGGTTCACCGGCGCGATCTTGCTTCCGGATTGACGATATCGGCGGAACCTTCGCCGCTGATCATGGACCACAGGTTGCGGGCGCCGTGCCATCCCATGCTTTCCAGCGTCTCCGCTGTCCACGCCGCGGAATGGGGCGTAACCAGAACGTTTCCGGCGCTGAAAAGCGGATCGTCGGGAGCGGGCGGCTCGGTCTCGTAGACGTCGAGCGCAGCGCCGCCGATGCGGTGCGCGGCAAGCGCCTGACGCAGCGCGCCATAGTCGACCAGGGAGGCGCGGCCGGTGTTGACGAGGAGCGCCGTGGGTTTCATTCGCGCCAGAGCGGCGGCATCGATGAGATGACGATTGTCGGCGTTCGGCGTGGCGTGAAGCGTGACGATGTCCGAGCGTTCCAGGAGCGAGACGAGATCGACGAGCGATACGTTCGGGGGTGCATCCTCGATGAAAGGATCGTATGCGATGATGTCGACGCGCCAGCCCGCAAGGCGCTCGGCCACGGCCCGGCCAATCCGGCCCAGCCCGACGATGCCGACGGTGTTGCCGGCGAGGTAGCGCGCGAAGATGTCGCCCCGCCAGCCGCCGTTGCGCATGAAGGCGGGCGTCCAGACGAGGAGCTGTTTCTTCAGCGCGAGCATGCAGGCGATGGTGTGCTCGGCCACGGCCAGGAGATTGAAATCGTCCGGCGTGTTGCTGATAAGGATGCCGCGCTCGCTCGCTGCGTCGACGTCGATGCTGTCGTAGCCCATCCCGAATTTGGAAATGAAGCGCAGGCCCGGTAGCGCTTCGATGACGCGCCGGGTGAAGTGGGCGCCGCTGGCGCCCATCGCCGCAACGTGTCCTTTCGCTGCGGCGATGATCTGGTCTTCGGTGTAGCGCTGGAAGCCGCGATCCCACATCCGTTTGCCAAGCGTGAGCTCGAGGCCTTTTTCGCGCAGCCAGTCGATCGACCGGTCGGTCGGGTCCATCTGCTCGAAGACGAGCACGCGCGCGCTGCCGCCCATCAGCACAGGTCCGTCGGCAATGCCGCGATGAAAAAGGGGCGGCAGCCGGGACGCACGCGCAGGCGTGCAGGATTCTGCCCAATGCCACCCACTTCGCGCGTCCTCCCGAAGCCCGACCGGAGGAAAGGTCTATCGCGATAAAAAGAGGTGATCAACCCATTCTATCGCGAAAACCGGAGTCTGCGCCGCTTTATCGATTATCGCAGATGACGCAGCCTGGCAGGTTTGCCGTGCTTGCGGTGCGCGCGCGATGCGGCGTGGGCGTCGAGCGTCTCCTGCAGGATTTCGCTGGTGGCCGAGTAGTGCTGCATGAGCGTGCCGACCGCCTGCTCGACGTCGCGGTTGAGCGTGGCCTCCGCGATCGCGTCGTGCTCCGCCTTCCAGTCGCGGTGGCCCATCGAACCGACCGCCGCGACGCTGCGGTAGCGATTGATGCGGTCATGCAGCTGGTCGCAGAACTGCAGCAGCGTCTTCGACGGACTGGCGGCCAGCAGGCTCATATGGAAAAGCTTGTGCATCCGCTCCCATTCCGGATTCGACCGCTCGCCGCGCTCGTCCGAAATCGTGCGCGTGAGACGGCGCAGGCGATGGAGCACAAGCACGATGCGGTCCTCCCAGGCCTGATCGCCGAGCGCGATCGCCTCGCGCATCGCGTGCTGCTCGAGCAGGCACCGCGTGCGGTGGAGATCCTCATACTCGGCCAAGCTGATTTCCGTTACCCGGAAGCCGCGCTTGTCGATTCTCTCGACCAGCCGTTCCGAGGTGAGCAGACTGAGCGCCTCGCGGATGGGGGTTGCGCCCACGGCGATGATGTCGCGAAGCGATTCGACCTTCAGCCGCTGCCCGGGGATCAGCTCGCCGGAGATGATCGAACTGCGCAGCCGCGTGTAGGCGCGGATTGTCAGCGACTGTTCGGCATCGTCAGAATCGTCAGCGATATCAATTAATTGCGTGGTCATTCCAGCGTCCTGCCACAGGCCGAAACAGTACGATCAGAGATCCGATCGCGTCAACGCGATCAGGAACTGCGTCGAAAACTTCCGAATTCCCGCCCTGACGTTATCATCATCGATAAACTGGCGGAATATGGCGATTGCGTCGATAATGCATTGACAAGGAAGCTTTTGTCGATTGTTGTCGAGGCGGGAGGGACCGATGAAATTTGCGAGCTATCGATCGACCGACGGTGGCAGCCGCTACGGCATTGTCGATGGCGAGCGGATTTTTGATCTGACGACGCCGGAGCGTCCGACGCTCAAGGACTTCCTGGCCCTCTCCGGCAGGGACGCGGCGGCTGCCTGCGCCGCCGCCACCCGGAACCGGGACGCGGCCATTCCTCTCCGCAACGTCAGGCTCGCGCCGGTCATCGAGCAGCCCGGCAAGATCGTTTGCCTCGGCTTGAACTACGTCGAGCACGCGCGGGAAGGCGGCTACGAAATCCCCAGCTACCCCGCGCTGTTCATGCGCGTGGCGTCCTCGCTTGTCGCGAACGGCGACCCGATCGTTCGTCCGCGCGCCTCCGACAAGCTCGACTACGAGGCCGAGCTTGCCGTCGTCATCGGCCGCCGCGGCAGGCACATCAGCGAGGCCGACGCGCTCAAATACGTTGCCGGCTACACCGTCTTCAACGACGCGTCGGTGCGCGACTACCAGCGGCGCAGCGCGCAGTGGACAGCCGGCAAGAACTTCGACGGAACCGGCGCGCTCGGTCCCTATCTGGTGACGCCGGACGAACTGCCGGTCGGCGCCGCGGGCCTCCACATCGAGTCGCGGCTGAACGGGCGCGTTATGCAATCGTCGACGACCGCGGACATGATCTTCGGCGTGCCGAAAACGATAGAAATTCTGTCCGAGGTCATGACGCTGGACCCCGGCGACGTGATCGCGATGGGCACGCCGCCCGGCGTCGGACACGCCCGCAAGCCGCCGGTCTGGATGCGCGACGGCGACACCGTGGAGATTGAAATCGAGCGCATCGGCGTGCTGCGCAATCCGGTCCGCGACGAAGCCGCGGAGATGGCGGAGGCGCGGCCATGAGCATGGCTTCCGGAACTCCGTCCGCCGAGACCGTTCTCGACATTCGCGGACTGGTCAAACGCTTCGGCGGAACCCAGGCGCTCAAGGCTACCGACTTCTCGGTGAGGAAGGGTGAGATCCACGCGCTCCTCGGCGCCAACGGAGCCGGAAAGTCGACGCTGATCAAGATCCTGGCTGGCGTCTACACGGCCGATGCGGGCACCATCGAGGTCGGCGGCGAGCCGCTCAGCCACCGGAATGCGCATCGCATTGCCTTCGTGCATCAGGATCTCGGTCTCACCGAGACGCTGAGCATCGCCGAGAACATGGCGATGGGATACGGCTATCCCCGCCGCGGCCCGCTCATCGACTGGCGTGCGGTGACCAAGGTGGCGGAGGCGTCGTTGCAGTCGCTCGATTCGCCGCTGCCGGTGGCGCGTCGCGTGGCTGATCTTTCGCGCGCGGAGAAGTCGATCGTCGCGATCGCGCGCGCATTGTCGCGGAAGGCCGATATTCTGGTTCTCGACGAGCCGACCGCGAGTCTGCCTGAAGCGGACGTCAGTCGGCTGTTCAGAATTCTCGGCCGGCTTCGTCAGAGCGGCGTCAGCATCGTCTATGTCAGCCATCGCCTCGACGAGGTGTTCCGGCTGGCGGATGCCGTCACGGTTTTCCGCGATGGCGCGGTGGTCGCCGTGCATCGGCCGCTCGATATTTCTCCCGAGCAACTGGTCAGGGAAATCGTCGGCGGCGTGCCGATGGCGCGCGCCCGCGCCCGTGTGCGCCCTGCCGGACCGCCCGCCATTTCGGTCAAGGATTTTCGCGCCGGTCTTTTCGGACCGGTGAGCTTCGATGTCGGGCGCGGCGAAATCCTCGGTCTGGCGGGATTGCGGGGGCAGGGACACGAGGCCGTCGGACGAGCGCTTGCCGGCGTTCTGCCGCGCACGGGAGGCACGCTCACCCTCGACGGCCGGATCGAAACCCTGCCAACGCCGGCGGCGGCGATTGCTGCGGGCATCGGCTTCGCCACGGGAAAACGGGCGGAGGAGGCCATCGCCCCCAACATGACGGTGGCTGAAAATCTCTATCTCAATCCGCGCAATTTCGGCGCCGGCGCGTTCTCCTATCGCAGCAACGGCGAGGAGCGTCATTCCTGCGTGGCGGTGCTCAACCATTTTGACGTGCGCCCGCGCGATCCCGACCGCGACATCGGCACGCTCTCCGGCGGCAATCAGCAGAAGGTCGTTCTGGCGCGCTGGGCGGGCCGCAAATATCGCGCGCTGGTGCTGGAGGATCCCACGATCGGCGTGGACGTCGGCGCCAAGGCCCAGATCTATCGCACATTGACCGAAGATGCGGACTCGGGAACCGCCATCGTCGTCGTTTCGTCAGACCTCGACGAGCTGGCGCAGGTCTGCGACCGGGTGCTCGCCTTTCACCGCGGTCGCATCGTCGCCGAGCTCGACCGGACGCAACTGACCGTGGAGGCCCTGACCAGAGCCGTCGGCGGCATCGGCGACGCGCTGAACCGGGGGAGGGTCGCGTGAGCGTCAAGCTGGACGTGACGACCGGTTCCACGCCGCCCGAGGAGCCGCGGAGGAGCGGCGTCGCGAGCGTGATGCTGCACCTGCTCGCCAATCATGGGCTGCTCCTCTTCGGCATCGCCCTGGTCATCGTTTTCGCCATACTGCTGCCGGGCACTTTCGCCGGCATGCAGACCGTGCGCGCCATCCTCGGCAACAACACCACGGTCGCGCTTCTGGCGATGGCGGAGATGCTGGTGATCGCCTGCGGCAACTACGATCTCTCGGTCGCGTACTCGATCGGGCTGATGCACATCATCGCGATGAGCCTGATCGCCTGGGTCGGCGTGCCGTGGCCGGTCGCGGTCGCCGTCACGATCCTGGCCGGCGGCATCGTCGGCTGGATCAACGGCGTGCTGGTCGAGTACTTCAAGATCGATTCCTTCATCGCGACGCTGGGCGTCGGCACCATCCTCTACGGGATCGGAACCTTCATCACCAACGGCACGCAGGTGGTCGGCGTCGTGCCGCGGCCTTTCGCGCTGATCAACGACGGGCGGCTGCTCGGGCTGCCGCTGCCGACCTACATCGTCGTGGCGGTGGCGATACTGACGTGGCTGACGCTGGAGCATCTGCCGGTGGGGCGCCAGCTCTATGCGATCGGCGCCAACCGGCGCGCCGCCGAACTCACGGGCGTGAACAGCCGGCGGCTGGTGATGGGCAGCTTCATCGTCGGCGGCCTGATCGTCGGGCTGGCCGGCGTCATTCTCGCAGCGCGGCTGCAGGTCGCGCAGAGTTCGGTCGGTCCCGAGTTTCTGCTGCCTGCGTTTGTCGGCGCGCTGCTTGGCGCCACGACCGTGCATCCCGGCCGCGTCAACGCGGCCGGCACGATCATCGCCGTTCTCGTGCTCGCCGTTGGCATCGCCGGCCTGCAGCAGCTCGGCAACTCGTTCTTCGTCGAGCCGATCTTCCAGGGCCTTGCCCTGATCGTCTCGGTCGGCCTCGCCGGCTACGCCGCCCGCCGCAGGAAGTCCTGAAGCGTTCAACGTCACCCCGCGCCTCCAGGGACGCGGGCAAGAGGGAGGAGAATGAACATGAAACCGAATGCGCTCTTCAATCTCAGGGGAGCCCTGCTCCTCGGCAGCACGCTGTCGCTCACCGCCGTGCTGGCCGTGCCGGCCTTGGCCGAGGCCGGCTTCCTCGACCGCATGAAGGCCGACGTCGCCGCCGCGACCGCCCCGGGCGGCGGCAGCTGGGAC
>CAYOUO010000056.1:0-6203 GCA_964407155.1 uncultured Hyphomicrobiales bacterium
ACGATCGCCACATCATCGAGGTCGCTCGCGGCGCCGACGAAAACGGTGCGTCCATCACGCAGGATTGTGGCGCGGCCCGCGCGGCCATGCAGCTCGCCGAGGCGATGGGTGACCATGAGCACGCCGATGCCGCGGGCGGCCAGCGTCGCCACATGATTGAGGTAGGGCTCGGCCTCGTCGCGCGGCAGCGAGGCGGTGACTTCGTCCAGTACCAGAAGGTTGAGCTTGGCCTGATCGACCCGGTCGAGCGCGATGGTGAGCGCGACGAGCGCGCGCTCGGCCGGACTAAGCGTGCCCGCCAGGCGATCGGGATCGAGATGGACGTCGAAGCGGCCGAGCATCTCCTCGACCTCACGGCGCAGGGCGCGCCAGCGGATGCGCCAGCCCGCGGTCGGATAGCCGCGGAACAACGCGATGCACTCGGCGACCGTCGCCGTGTCGATCAGCGGCACCTCCTGGTGCACGACGGCGATGCCAAGCCTGCCCGCCTGAGCCGGCGAGGGAATGGCGCCCATCCTGCGACCGCCAACGGCGATCTCGCCGCCATCCGGCTGATAGACGCCGGTCAGGATCTTCACCAGCGTTGACTTGCCGCTGCCGTTGGCGCCAAGCAGTGCGTGAATCTCGCCATCGGCAACGTCGATGTCGACCGCATCGAGCGCGCGCTTGCCGCCGAATACCTTGGTGATCCCGGTGCCTGCAACCGTCATGGCGTGCCGGCTGGCCTCAAACCGTCGCCACGGGCGTCAGCGGCGAGCCGAACGAGCCCGGCAGCCGAAGCGGCGGCGCGGTCAGCAGGAAGCGCGAGCGGTTGTGCGCCTTCAGCCATTTGTTGAGCGGCGTCAGCTGCCACAGCTCGCCGAGATGAATCCCCAGTTCGACGATGCAGCGGCGGTGGATCGGCAATGCCGCGTAGTGGTTGCAGCGACCGGTGTGTTGCATTCCCTCGACGGCGAAGTTGTCGGCGATCAGGACGGAAATGCCGCTTTCGTCGATCCACTGCAGCAGACGCTCGTCGGCGCCGTCCAGCACCGGATAGGCGTCGTGGAGCGTGACGGCATCGGGATCGCCCTTCATGTCGGCGACGGCCTGGGCCCAGCCGGTGTGCAGGCAAAGCATGTCGCCCGTCTCGACCGTCACCTTGTCCTTCTCCATGATGCGCATGAGGTCGTCGTAACCGACGAACTTCCGCTCCGCGCCGAACGGGGCGTAGAGATCGACCATGACGCCGCGGCCCTGAACGCAGGTCTCGGCCATGTGCTCGATACCCAGCTTCCGCGCACCGGGGGAGCCCGGATCGTCCGGCCCGACGATATCGACGCCGGCGCGATAGCCGTTGTAGTAGACGACCTCGTCCTCGCCATCCTGATCGATGTCGAACGCCTCGGCGATGTGGCTGAGAGCGTCCCACTGCGTCGAGTATTGCGTGTAGATCGTCACCGCGTCGTCGCAGACGAAGTCCGTCCAGTGCTCGTTTTGCGCAGCCATGGGAAAGTTTACGAAGTGATGCCCGGCGGGCATAGGGGCGATTTTGCGCGCCGGTGGAAGCCGCTGCGGGACCAGCAGATTGCCGCCGGGAAGGTCGAGGGGAAGACTGAGGCAGAACGCCAGTCCCTCCACAACCTCCTCGGCAGCCTTTCGACGACGCTCCGGCGTGATCAGATTGAGACGCCCAATCTGATCGTCCTCACCGAACTCACCCCAATTCGAGTGTTTCGGCCTGACCTGCCAGCGTCCTGCCATTTCCTGCCCTCGATCCGTACCTGGTCGCGGCTATAGTGCTGGTTTGACCAGCCTATTGCCAGAGCTTGAGATAGGCAGACTTGTAGTCGTACGAGGCGTGCCAGTCGGTGCCCGGAGGCGGCAGATTGGTCTCGTCCAGCATCTGGAACGGCACGTTTTCACCGTTCGGTTCGATCACCGGCTGCTTGTTCAGCACGCGGATCGCCTGATCGATGACGGCATAACCGATGTAGGTGTTGTCGATGGCGCAGTCGGCGACCTGCACGCGCTTGTTGCGGACGAAGTCGAGGTTCTGCTCGTCGCCAAGTTCACCCACCAGCTTCACCCGGTCGCCGAGCCCGGCCTGGGCCACGGCATTGACGATGAAGACGTCCGCCGGATCGAACGGACCGAGGATGTAGTTCACATCCGGGTGCGACTGGAGATAACCGACGACCTGCTGACCCAGCGTCGTCGCGACCTGCGATCCGGTCGTGTTCATCAACGGCTGGATGACACATCCGGAGCAATCCTTCAGGCCAGCCAGCTGGCCCTGGTTTTCGGCGCGCACCGACGGGAACTCGTCCGCGGCGATGACCAGCGCGTTGGCCTTGCCGGCGGAGTCGGCAATCGCCCAGTCCGCCATGCGATGGCCGACCTCGACCAGGCTCGGGCTGACGTCGAGGACATAGTTGAGGTTATCGCCGGTCGGTTTGATGATCGGGTTCGGCGAGTGCGTGCTGTCCGTGCCGGAGAGGACCGGAATGCCCGCCTTCTTGGCGGCCGCCAGACCGAGCTGAACGAAGTTCGGGTCGATCGCCATGAGCAGGATCAGGTTGGAACCGGCAGACACCGCATCGAGCATGGCCGCGTTCTGCTTCTGCTGGTCGCCACCGCCATCGTATTGGGTGACGGTCCAGCCGAGGGCCTTGGCCGCTTCGGCCGCAGCATCGGCCGGCGCGGTGCAGCCATGAAAGGCTGCGGCGCAGGGGATGATGGCAACCTTGATATTTTTCGGCGCCTTGGCCGGCACCGTCGGCCCCTGGAACGTGGCCGGAGTTTCTATGCGCGTGGCTTCCTTGGTCGGCTCCGCCGCGAACGCCGAAGCGGCCGCCAGCGTCACGGTCGCAGCGACGACCGTATCGATGGCGAGACGTCCTAACATCGAGTCTTGCAGGCTCATTGATATCCCTCCCTTAGTCTGCATTTCGACGGAATGCATATCATGTTAATTAACATAGTGCAATCGACCCTCCTCGCAAATCGCGCTGGCGCTTTTCACACACTGCCGATGCCGGGATGCGCAGCGACGCCAAGCACCTGATGCACACGGCGGAAGGAACCGGAACGGTCAGGACCTCTGCGCGGGCATTGCCGGCGCGGGTGTCGTGGTGGTCGGTGAGGTCGGCGGATGCGGCGGCAGCGGCATGGTTTCACCCAGCACGATCTCGTCGCCGACGCCGAACTCGCCCGCCTCGATCACCTTCAGGTAGATGCCGCAATCGACGTTGTCGTAGAGCTGCATGAGGCTGCGCGGCAGATTGAGATCGCGCGCCGCGGTGACGGGATCGACGTTGATCGCGGCGCAGCGGTCGATGCACTTGGTCACCACGAGCCGCATGCTGCCGATCGTAACGGCGCGCCCGAGCCACGTATGCTCCTCCCATGCGGGAATTCCCTCGACGTAGAGGTTGGCGCGGAAGCGCAGTGGATGGACGTACGTGCCGATCTTTTCGCCGAGATCGCGCAGGCTCCCCAGGTTGATCAGCGAGACGACCATGCCGGTCGACGTGTCCTGGAAGGAAAAGCCGGGGACGTTCAGCACCTTGACCGGACCCTTGAGATCTTCGGCCGAGAATTCGGTGAAAAAGGCCTCGATGGCGCGCCGGCCCTCGTCGGTGTCGAGACAGGCCGCGACCAGAATCTCTCCGTCCTTGCGGATTGTGAGGATGCGGGTTTCCGTATCGAAGGCGGTGTGAAGCTGTGCCAGCCGCTCGTGGCGCATGAGCATCAGGAAGGCGTTCTTGGTCGTCCACTTCGGGTCGCGGGGATTGAACGTCGACGGGCCGTTCTCGAGCGCATAGAAGCGATCGAACGGAATGACTTCGCCGACGCCGATTGAAACACGCTCGAGCGGCTCGGCCGAGAGGCCCTTCACCGGGTACCGGTAGATTTCCATGATGCGCGGCATGGCTGCCTTCCTGTTCACCCGGCTCAGCGCGCCTCGGTCCAGCTCTCCGACAACCCCAGGCCCGAGGTGCTGTATGGCCGGCCCAGCCGGTCGCGTGGCCATGCCTGTCCTTTGGCGTGCGCGCCGTTCACTGTAAGCCGTGCCTCGAGCGCCGGCACCAGGATCGTGCAAACCCCATAGCGGCGGGGATTTGGCGGCTCGCTGGACGGCCGTGTGTGCACCAGAATCGGATCGCCAAATTCGCTCAGCGTGAGAGCGATGCGCATGTTGTCGGCGACGATGGTTTCCGTCCAGTACGAGCGCGGATCGCCCGCCCGGCTGAACACCGCCTCGGCGACCGGAATGGCGACATCCTTCAGCGGCTCGACCAGCATGCCCTGCACCGTCTTCTGCAGCCAGCGGGCGAGTGCGAGGTTGTCAGCGTAGATCGCCCAGCGGTCGTGCGTGAGCTCGCTCCTGACGTAGAGCACATGACCGGGACCGGCCGGCGAAAAGACGATGCGCCAGAAGCTCGCCTCCGTCGAGTGCTCCGCGCCATCCTTCTCGCTCAGGCGCGCGAACTGATTCTCGCCGGTGACGATGACGCGGTTGTTGTCGACCGAGGTATCGCCGCCCTCGAACTCGCTGCGTTTCGGCTTACGGACCGCGGTCGCCATGATTCCAGTTTCCCTCTTCCCGAAACGGTCCGATACCGACCGATATTTAGCATGTTAAGTGGTGTCCGCGCGTCCCGTCAAGCGCGGCGCCCGCTGCCCGGCTCGCCGACGCGGGCGACGAAGGCATCCGCCGCCGATTTCAGCAGCCGCGCGCGCTCGGCAAACGGCAGTTTGCCGCGCGCATCGCCGAACGGTGACTCGACGCTTACCCATACATCGCGCGGCACGGCCTTCCACACCGAATCGAGCTCGAGCGCGCCCTCGCCCGGCGGCTTGCGGGCAAATCGCGCTTCATGGATGAGCGCCTCGCGGCCGACTGGCGCCGTGGCCGCAGCGTCGCACAACTGCAGCTCGTGCAGCAGCGCGGCATCGATGTCGACATACTGCGCGGGCGTGGCGCCGCAGCGGTAGATATGCAGGCAATCGACCATGAGGCCGGCATTCTTGGCTCCGGAATTCCGCACGATGCGCAACGTGTCCTCCAGCCGGTTCGGGTGCGCAAACGCCATGTATTCGAGGTCGAGGGTGAGGCCGAAAGGCCGCGCCAGCTCGCACAGCGCGGCATAATTATCAGTCGCACGCCCCTCGTCGGTATCGTCGCCGATCACCTGAACGATATGCGCCTTGAGACGTCCGGCAGCCTCGAAGCCGGCCTCGTATTCGGCTGGCACAAGTCCCGGTCGCAGCCAGATTGCCTCGATGTCGACAACGGCGAGCCCGGTCCCGGCGAGGAGCGCCAGCGTCTCTCTCAGCATGGGCGTGTCGCCGATCAACGGGTGCCGCACCTCTCCCGGCATGGTCGGGAAAATGCGGAGACCGACGCCGTCAAAGCCCGCCGAGGCCCCCGCGCGCACCACCTCCGGCGGCGTCGCGTCGAGCATTGTCAGATGCGGCAGGGACAACCGGGGCATTGGGCATTTCCATTGTGGTCGCGAATATTCATTATCATGTTAAGTGTCCCTTCGCGACCGGTCAACGGGACGCTTGACCCGTCGTCGCTTAACACGTTAATTATACCAGCCGTCACGGATAGGGGTGCTTCTCTGCATGGTCATGGTGGTCCTGGTCGAACCGAACGGCGAACGTCACGCCATCGACATCAAGGAAGGCCGTTCGGTGATGGAGGGCGCGCTCCGCGAGGGGGTGGACGGCATCGTTGCCGAGTGTGGCGGACAGTGCAACTGCGGCACATGCCATGTCTACGTCGAGGAAGCGCGGCTCGGCGAGCTGCCGCCAAGGTCCGAGACCGAGGACGCGATGCTGGACGGCGTAGCGTGCGAACGGCGCGCCAACAGCCGGCTCAGCTGCCAGATTCGCGTCACACCGGAACTCGCCGGACTGGTCTTGCAGCTCCCCGACCGGCAATACTAGAAATCGCCTCCAGAGATCGTAATCCTCGTCCCCGTTGCCGTTGGTTGACTGTCAACACGATTTGACAAAACGTGCCGCACAAGCCAAGTCCGCGGCGGCGCGGCCCGCGCGGCGATGGCGCGCCCGGACAGGTCATGACCGGCGGATTTTTGAGGGTGGACACATGAGGAAGGCCCGTTTCGCAAAGAAGGGCGCCGACGCCAGCGCCGCAGCAAAGCTGAAGCTGCCGGATTTTTCCCGGTCGTTGCCGATGCTGCTCCTGC
>CAYOUO010000057.1:0-12920 GCA_964407155.1 uncultured Hyphomicrobiales bacterium
GTCCGCTTCGGCGTTGTCGCGTCCGCGCTGTTCGCGGTGGTGACGACGGCCGCCTCATGCGGCGCCGTCAACGCGATGCACGATTCCTTCACCGCGCTCGGCGGCATGATCCCGCTCATCAATATGGAGCTCGGCGAAATCATCGTGGGCGGGGTGGGCTCCGGCCTTTATGGCATGCTGCTGTTCGTGATCGTGTCGATCTTCGTCGCCGGACTGATGGTCGGCCGCACTCCGGAGTACGTGGGCAAGAAGATCGAGGCGAAGGAAGTGAAGATGGCGATGCTCGCCATTCTCGTCCTGCCGCTGATGTACCTGGGCTGGACGGCCGTGGCGACGGCATTACCTTCCGCCGTAGCCTCGATCGCGAACGCGGGACCCCACGGCTTTTCGGAGATTCTCTATCTCTACACGTCGAGCACCGGCAACAACGGCTCGGCGTTCGGTGGCATCACCGGCAACACGCCTTTCTACAACGTCACCGGCGCGGTCGCGATGTTTGTCGGCCGTTTCTGGATGATCGTGCCGGCGCTCGCCATCGCCGGTTCGCTTGCCGCGAAAAAGAGCGTCGCGGCCTCGGCCGGCACGTTCCCGACAACCGGCGGCCTCTTCATTGGCCTGGTTGTGGGCGTGATTCTCATCGTGGGCGGCCTCACATTCTTTCCGGCGCTCGCGCTCGGACCCATCGTCGAGCACTTCGCGATGCTGTCCGGCTCGCTGTTCTGATTTTCCTACCGGCGGAGTGATTCCATGGAACAGTCCCTGCGCACACGGACGCCGGCGTCGTCGACGCTTCTGAACGTCAGGATTGTTGGGCCGGCAATCGGCTCGGCCTTCGTCAAGCTCGATCCGCGCACCCTGATGAAGAATCCGGTGATGTTCGTGCTCGAGGTCGTGACGGCGCTCACGACCGTGATTTTCATTCGCAACGTCTTCGTCGGAGGCCCACATCTCGCGTTCGAGTTCCAGATCGTGCTGTGGCTGTGGTTCACGATCCTGTTTGCCAACTTCGCGGAGGCGGTGGCGGAGGGTCGCGGCAAGGCGCAGGCCGACACGCTACGCCGGCAGCGAACCGAAACGCAGGCGAAGCTCCTCTCCCAGGCCGATGTGGCGCAGTATAAGCTGGTGCCCGGCGTAAGTCTCAAGGTCGGCGACGTGGTGCTTGTCGAGGCGGGCGACACGATTCCGTCCGACGGCGAGGTGATCGAGGGCGTCGCTTCGGTGAACGAAGCTGCCATCACCGGCGAGTCGGCGCCTGTCATTCGCGAGTCGGGCGGCGACCGCTCGGCGGTGACGGGCGGCACACAGGTTCTCTCCGACTGGATCAAGGTGCGCATCGCGGCGGCGGCTGGATCGACGTTCATCGACCGCATGATCCGGCTGGTCGAGGGCGCCGAGCGACAGAAGACGCCGAACGAGATCGCGCTCAACATCCTGCTCGCCGGCATGACCATCATCTTCGTCTTCGCGACGGCGACGATCCCGAGCTATGCGGCTTACGCTGGAGGCACGATCTCGGTCGTTATTCTGGTGGCGCTCTTCGTCACGCTCATTCCGACCACGATCGGTGCGCTGCTGTCAGCCATCGGCATCGCCGGCATGGATCGTCTGGTGCGCTTCAACGTGCTCGCCATGTCCGGCCGGGCGGTGGAAGCGGCCGGAGACGTCGACACGCTGCTTCTCGACAAGACCGGAACGATCACGCTCGGCAACCGCCAGGCGGCGGAATTCAAGCCGGTCCACGGGGTGAGCGAGCAGGAGCTTGCCGATGCGTCGCAGCTCGCCTCGCTCGCGGACGAAACCCCGGAGGGCCGCTCCATTGTCGTGCTGGCGAAGGAGAAATACGGAATTCGCGGCCGCGAGCTTGCCGACATCAAGGCGAAGTTCATTCCGTTCACGGCGCAGACCCGCATGAGCGGCGTCGAAATCGATGGTTCATGGGTGCGCAAGGGCGCGGTCGATGCGATTTTGAAGTATCTGGACGTGAGCGCGACGCCTGATGCGGCGCACGAAATCAACCAGATCGCGGAGGCGATCGCCAAGGCTGGCGGAACGCCCCTGGCCGTCGCGAAGGATGGACGCCTCCTTGGCGTCATCCACCTTAAGGACATCGTGAAAGGCGGCATCCGCGAGCGCTTCGCCGAGCTGCGCCGCATGGGCATCCGCACCGTGATGATTACGGGCGATAATCCGATGACCGCGGCGGCCATCGCTGCCGAGGCGGGCGTCGACGATTTTCTCGCGCAGGCTACGCCGGAGGACAAGCTTCGCCTCATCCGCGAAGAGCAGGCCAAGGGGAAGCTCGTCGCGATGTGCGGCGATGGTACCAACGATGCGCCGGCGCTCGCCCAGGCCGATGTCGGAGTCGCCATGAATACCGGCACCATGGCAGCGCGGGAGGCCGGCAACATGGTCGACCTCGATTCCAATCCGACAAAGCTCATCGAGGTGGTCGAGATCGGGAAGCAACTCCTGATGACGCGCGGATCGCTGACGACGTTCTCCATCGCCAACGACGTTGCCAAATATTTTGCCATCATCCCGGCAATGTTCGTCTCGTTCTATCCGCAGCTGCAGGCGTTGAACGTCATGGGACTGAAAAGCCCCGAAAGCGCGATCCTGTCGGCGATCATCTTTAATGCGCTCATCATCATTGCGCTTATTCCGCTGGCGCTGAAGGGCGTGCGCTACCGGCCGATCGGCGCTGCGCCGCTCCTCCGCCGCAACCTGCTCGTCTATGGGGTTGGTGGCATCATCGTGCCCTTCGTCGGCATCAAGGCGATCGACGTGCTCGTTGCAGCCTTGCATCTGGTTTGAGGAGTGCCGCCATGCTCAGAGAGATTCGCCCTGCAATCGTTGTGCTCGTTGCCCTGACGGCGATCACCGGCCTGATTTATCCCCTGGCGATGACAGGGATCGCGCAGGTCCTGTTGCCGACGCAGGCGAACGGCAGTCTCATTGTCCGCGATGGCAAGGTCGTCGGCTCGCAACTGATCGGTCAGCAGTTCTCGAGCGACCGCTACTTCCACGGCCGGCCGTCGGCCACCACCGGTCCCGACCCGAACGATCCAACCAAGACAGTGGCGCAGCCATACAACGCGATAAATTCCATGGGTTCGAACCTCGGTCCGACCAGCAAGACATTGTCCGATCGTTTGGCGGCAGACGTGGCAAAGCTGAAGGCGGAAAATTCCACCGCCGCTCTGCCTGTCGATTTGGTCACGACGTCGGGCAGCGGCCTCGACCCGGATATTTCGCCGGAAGCGGCCGAATTCCAGGTGCCGCGCGTCGCGAAGGCGCGTAACATTCCCGAGGATCGGCTGCGCCAGCTCGTTGCGGACAACAGCGAAGGGCGGTTCCTTGGCGTTATCGGTGAACCGCATCTCAACGTTTTGCGGCTCAATCTGGCGCTCGACCAGATCGACCGGCAAAAATAGGTCCGGCCGGCGTGCCGAACGCTGCGGGGAGAGCTCAGGACCCTGATGCCGAGCGAACGATCCGAGGTTAGCAATCGACCTTCCCCGGACGCGTTGCTGGAAGCTGCCCAGCGAGAGGAAACCTCGGCCGGGCGGTTGCGTATCTTTGTCGGCGCGGCTCCCGGCGTCGGCAAGACCTATGCGATGCTGGAGACCGCGCGCGCTCGCAAAAACGACGGCTACGACGTTGTCGTTGGGGTCGTCGAGACGCATGGGCGCAAGGAAACGGCGGCGCTGCTCGAGGGCCTCGAGGCGCTGCCGCAACGGCGCGTCGAGTACAAGGGCCAGGTGCTCGAGGAAATGGACCTCGATGCGATCCTGGCTCGCCGCCCGCAGATCGTGCTGGTCGACGAGCTGGCACATAGCAATGCGGAGGGCAGCCGTCACCCAAAGCGCTATCTCGACGTCGAGGAGCTGCTCGGCCGCGGCATCAGCGTCTACACGACCGTCAACATCCAGCACATCGAAAGCCTGAACGACGTCGTTGCACAGATCACCGGCGTACAGGTCAGGGAAACGATCCCGGATTCGGTCTTCAACCGCGCCGATGCCGTCGAGCTGATCGACCTCACGCCGGAAGATCTCATCCAGCGGCTGAAGGATGGCAAGGTCTACATTCCGGAACAGGCCGAGCGGGCGCTCGAGCATTTCTTCTCGCCGGCCAACCTGACAGCGCTGCGTGAACTCGCGCTTCGCCGCACGGCCGAGCGCGTCGACGAGCAACTGCTGACCGAGATGCAAGCGCGCGCCATTTCTGGTCCGTGGGCGGCGGGTGAGCGCATCCTGGTCTGTGTCAGCGAGGATCCGCGTGCCGCGGGTCTGGTGCGCTATGCCAAGCGGCAGGCCGACCGGCTGCACGCACCGTTCGTCGCTCTCTACATCGAATCACGCCGCAGCGCGCAGCTGAATGACGCGGAGCGCAACCGCATCGCCGACACGCTGCGGCTGGCGCAGACGCTGGGCGGCGAGACCGTGACGCTGCCGGGCTCCGGCCGACGGGTCGCCGATGATGTCGTCGCCTATGCGCGTGCGAACAACGTCACCCAGCTCATTATCGGCAAGTCGTCGCGCACGCGCTGGTTCGAGATGCTGCACGGCTCGGTCGTGCACGATCTCGTGCGGCTATCCGGCGGCATCAGCGTGCATGTGGTGGCGGGCGAAGAGCCGGAAGCGCAGGGCGAGCTGCGGAGTGCAGCTGTCCCGACCGAGGTGGTGCCGCGGCGAATCGACTGGCGCGGCTATACGCTGGCCCTGCTCGGAGTGGTGTTCGCCGCGGGCATCGACTTTCTGGCGCGGCCATGGATCGGGGTCGAGAACGTCGATCTCGTATTTCTCACCGCCATCGTAGGCATTGCAGCCTCGGTCGGTCTCGGGCCGTCGCTGTTGGCGAGCCTCGTCGCCTCGCTGCTCTACAACTTCCTTTTCCTGCCGCCGGTTTACGCCTTCACCATCACCGATCCGATGAACATCGTCGCTTTCTTCCTGTTCATCGTCATGGCGGCGATCGTGTCGAATGTTGCCGCCCGCGTGCGCACCCAGGCGCTGGTGGCGATGAACCGGGCACGCACGACCGAGCAACTCTACGCCTTCAGCCGGAAGCTTGCGGGCGTCGGCACGCTCGACGACGTGCTCTGGGTGACCGCCTATCAGACGGCGGCGATGCTGAAGGTGAGGGTGGTTCTCCTGCTGCCGGAGGGCGACAGCATCGCGGTGAAAGCGGGTTATCCGCCGGAGGACACGCTGGAGGACGCCGAACTCGCCGCGGCGAAATGGGCATGGCAGAACGATCGGCCCGCCGGTCGTGGGTCGGATACGCTGCCCGGGGCGCGGCGCCTGTTTTTGCCGATGCGCACCGGCCGCGGAGCAATCGGCGTCGTCGGCATAGATCGCGAGAAACCCGGTCCCATGTTCGCGCCGGACGAGCGGAGGTTGCTCGATGCGCTCATCGACCAGGGCGCGCTGGCAATCGAACGTGTTGCGCTGGTCGAGGACATGGCCAAGGTGCAGCGCACGGTGGAGACCGAGCGATTGCGATCGGCGATGCTGACGTCGCTGTCGCACGATCTCAGAACGCCGCTGGCTTCCATTCTGGGCGCCGCCAGCGCGTTACGCGATCTCCCGTCAAAATTTGGCGAGGTCGAAAGGGCCGATCTCCTTGCGACGATTGTCGAAGAAGCGGAGAGGCTCAATCGGTTCATCGCCAATCTGCTGGACATGACCAAGCTCGAAGCGGGTGCGATATCTCCTGCCACAGCGCCATACGACCTCCGCGAGATCATCGGGACGGCGTTGCGTCGCGCGGATAAGATTCTTCACCAGCATCGCGTCGTGCTCGACGTGCCGGTCGATCTGCCGCTGCTCGACGTTGACCCTGTCCTGTTCGAGCAGGTATTGTTCAATCTTCTCGACAACGCGGCGAAATATGCCCCGGCGGGAACGGCGATCACACTGCGTGGCCGACGCGAAGGGGATGCCGCCGCGATCCAGGTGCTCGACGAGGGCGAGGGTATTCCCCCCGCGGACCTGGAGCAGATTTTCGGCAAGTTCTACCGCACGCGGAAGTCCGATCAGGTGCGGCCGGGCACAGGTCTTGGTCTCGCGATATCGCGCGGTTTCATCGAGGCGATGCACGGGACGATCATCGCAGCGAACCGGAGCGATCGCATGGGCGCCGTCTTCACCATCCGTGTGCCTATTGCCTCCCCGAATCTGGCAACCGCCGCATGACTGCTGGCGCTACGCCATCGCGGGTTCTGATCATCGACGACGAACCGCCGATCCGGAAATTGCTGCGCCTCGGTCTCAATTCGCAAGGTTACGAAACGCTGGAGGCGCCGAACGGGAAGACGGCGCTCGAACTGCTGGCGGAAAATCCCGATCTCGTGATCCTCGACCTCGGGCTGCCGGACATCGACGGGCTCGAACTGCTCAAACGGATTCGCGATCGCAACGAACGCGTTCCGATCGTGGTGCTTTCCAGCCGCGTCGACGAGGCCGGCAAGGTGCAGGCGCTCGACTTCGGCGCCGACGACTATGTGACCAAGCCGTTCGGGATGGAAGAACTGCTCGCGCGTATGCGAGCCGCGATCCGGCACCAATTGCAGGTGCAGGGCGAGCGTCCGGTCTTTCGCACCGGCGAACTGTCGGTCGATCTCGTGCGCCGCATCGTCAGGGTTCGCGACGTCGAGGTGAAGCTGTCGCCGAAGGAATACGACTTGCTGCGCATCCTCGTGCAGCACGCCGGGAAGGTATTGACTCACCGCTTTCTGCTGAACGAGCTATGGGACCCGCTTACCGACGCGCAATATCTCCGGGTCTATGTGCGCCAACTGCGGCAGAAGATCGAGCCCGACCCGGAGCGACCGCAGTACATTCTCACCGAGACCGGCATCGGTTATCGCCTGCGCGCGATGGATTGACACGGCTCGCCCGGAATGGAGGTCTGTTCGTCGATCAAAAGGTCTCCGCTGCCCGCGCTATGTCTGGCGATCGCCGGAGGCATGCGGCCATGGCACGAGGCTCCTTACCAGTCCTGCTGCGACCGGTCTTCCTGGTTGCGCCGATGGGCCGCTCGTCTGTTTGAATTGCTCTGGAAAAGGGAAAAGAAGTCGAAGCTGTCGTCGTCCTCGTCCTGGCTTGCAACGACATCGGTCGTAGGCCGGCGCGTCAGGAAGCCGCCCTGGGGATAATTATTCAGCACCGCGACGAACTCGGTGCGGTAGTTGGTTTCCTCGCTCAGTGGTTCGTCCGACACGATGATCGAGGATCGCGGCAATGCGGTCGGCGCGATACGATCGAGGACCTCCTGCGGGATGGTGATGCGGTCAAGCGCATCCTCGGCGCTATCCGCGTCGTCGATCGTAACCTCTGTCCAGCGCAGACCGGCCTCGTTACTTGCCACCGCCGTGAACACATGCGTGCCAATTCGTTTCTGGGGGTCGCGGATCGTGACGGGAACCTGAATAGTTGAGTCGAAGACCTCGCCGCCGCCATCTGGTGCCGGCTTGTGCGTGTCGCGTCGCACGTAAAGCATCTGCGTCGCGCGGCTGATGTAGATCGAGACCGGTTCGAGCAGGAGCTTTGCCTCGTTCGCCGCCTTTGCGTCGGCGATGTTCGTAGTCTGAGCCGCCTTGGTGGCGTCCGCGTCGGTGGCGGCTTCGGCAGCCTTGGCCTGTGCGTCTGCCTTCGCTGTGTTCAACTGGTTCGTCAGGTCCGCAGCCTTGGTGGCGGCGATCTGCTCCAGGTTCCGGGCGCGCGTCTCGTTCTGAATAGCAACGTTGAGCGCCGTGTCGGCGGACACCAGCTGGGCGTCCGCGCGAGTCTTCTGCACCTGCAATTTGCGCACCGAGGCCGTGGACGATGTGGTCTCAGGTACCACGGTCGCGGCAGCCGTCTTCGTGCCGTCGTCTGTATTCACGGCGTCGGTGGGTGCCGTAGCACTGTCGGTCTGCGCCTTCGTCTCGGCGGTGGCTGCGTCCAGTTGCGTTGCCAGGTCCGCGGCTCGGGCAGCGGCTGTCTCTCTCAGGTTCTCGGCACGTGTCTTGGCTTGCTCCGCGACGGCGAGCGCCTTGTCCGCGATCGCGAGCTGGGCGTCCGCGTGCGTCTTGAGCAACCCCAGCTTCCGCACCAACGCCGTCAGGGTCGCTGCCTCGCGTGCCGCAGCGGCGGCTGCTTTCTTCGCTTCGTCCGCCTCTTCGGCAGCTTCCGACGCGTCGCTGGCAAGCGCGTCGGCGCGAGCGGGGGCAGCCGCGATAGCGTCCGCGTTTGGCACAAGGAGTGCGGGGTGCGAGAATTCGATTGGCTCGGCGTCATTCGGCGAAATGATTATCCGCATCCCGATCCGTGTCTTGTCGAACATTTCCTCAGCAAAGTCGTATGGCATCCGCACGCAGCCGTGCGAGGCAGCGTACCCGGGGAGTGGTCCGCCGTGCAGGGCGCGGCCATTCCAGGTGATGCGCTGCATGTTTGGCATCCAGGCATCGTCGTACATGGTCGAGTGGTGGTCCTTGTCCTTCTCGATGACGGCGAACACGCCCGCTGGCGTTTCGCGTCCGGTGACGCCGGTCGATACGGGCGCCCGCATGATCCAGCCGTCGGCGTCGTAGAAAGTGACCCGCTGGGACTTGAGCGATACGATCGCCATGATCGGTTCGCCGGCCTCGCGCGGCGCTCTCTCCACCGTAATCGGGGCAGGGCGTGCCGCCGAAGCCACGGCAAACGCGGGGCAAAAAACCAGCGCTGGCGCAACAACCAACGCGAGTGCCGCCAAATGGCCACGCATTTTTCCCTCCGGAGTGCCGAGGTCCCTCGTCGTCTCTGTCGGAATTGGACCGCTAATCCTGCAACGCTGCAAGTGACGTTGATCGCCTTTGGCCGCCGTTCCGATGCAACAGCGTGATCATGCCCTCGCCGCTATCGGGACCAACGGCGGAGATGGCAATGAAATCTGCAGCCGAAGCCGGCGGTGATCAGTGGTCGTCGTTGAATGGTTTCAGGGTAGCGTAGAGCTCCTGATACCTGGCGAATCTGGCATCGTAATAGCCTGACCGGTCAGAATCTGGCGCAAACGTTCGATCGATCGCCACCAGACGATCCGCCGCTGCCGGGATTGAGGGCATTGCCTTCGCTCCGACGCCGGCAATCATTGCCGCTCCGAGAGTTCCGGCGTCCAAGGTCTTCACCCTTCGCATCGTCCGGCCGAACACGTCGGCGCGGATCTGGCACCAAATGTCGGAGCGGGCGCCGCCACCGCCGAGATTAAGGAAATTTACTTTCAGACCGGCGGAGCGCTCGCTTGCTTCAAATGCCAGACGTGCCGAGAAAGCGACGCCCTCGAAAACCGCGCGGGCCAGTTCGCCGGGACCGCTGGCGGTTTCGATGCGCGCGAAGACACCGCGTGACTTGACGTCCCAGAGCGGTGCGCGTTCGCCCTGAAGGTGCGGCAGAAAGATGGGGACCGAGTCCGACGGTGGCGTGGCCGCAACGAGCGCAGAGAGGTCGTCCGCGCTGCGATTGAGCAGCGTGGAAAGCCACGCGAGAGCAGCGCCACCGGATTGCGTCGGCGCGACATGCAGCCGGATGCCCTCATAGGGCGGAAAGACGATCACACCGGGTGTCGGCACGTGTCGCGAGGAGATCAACCCCGGCACTTCGCTGGTGCCGCTCAGATACATCGCGTTTCCGTCGCGCACTGCACCGACGCCGAACATCCCCGCCCACGCATCCATCGTGCCGGTGAAAATCGGCACACCCGCGCAAGGCAAGCCCTCGCGCACGGTGCCGGCCCGATGCGTGAAGGCGTGCAGCGCAGGCAGCCTCTCCGCGGCGCCGGGGATCATCGCGATGAGATCGGTAACGTACGCGAGCTCGGTATCCACGAGCCCGACCGCCGAGATCGGATCAGAACTGACGGCGCCGCTGAGCCGCAACGCGCAAAAATCCTTCGGCAGCAGGACGTAACGCGTCCTGCGATAGATGTCGGGGCGCACGCGGGCGACCCAGGCCATGCGGCTGAGCGCGTTGCTGGCGTCGATGGGCATCGGGCCGCCGAACCAGCGCGCTTTCTGCGTCGGACTGATCCGGCTGTCCAGGGCAGCCGCATCGTCGCCGCAGCGGGTATCCTGCCAGACGATGGCAGGAAGCAGAGGGTCGCCCGCCGCATCCACGAAGACGTGCGTGTTCACCTGCGAAGACAAGCCGATGCCGGCCACGCGGCGGGGATCGATAGCGGAAGCGAAGGCTGTCAGGGCCTTCAGCAGGCCTTCCATCCAGTCTTCGGGCCGCTGTTCGACGAATCCGCTTCGCGGGCGGCTGGTGGGATAGGGCTGGGTGAACGTCGCCAGCACGTTGCCGTCGAGGCCGATGAGGATCGCCTTTACTGCACCGGTTCCCACGTCGATGCCGATCAGGGCATCCTCGGTCATGCAAACCTCCCGCCAGCAGTTCCTATGGCTTTTTCGAAGCCATCCTTTAATAATCCCCCGCGTCAGAGGGCAGGGTTACCGCGATATTGCGGACGCGCGGTACCGCGGGCAAGAAGCACGAACAAGTCCGCATCGTGGAGGGAAAATGCGCAGTCTTTCAGCGCTCGGACTGGGTCGCAATCTGCTTGCCGGGGCCATGGTCATTGCGGCCGCTTTCGCCGCTAACGCGGCGCTGGCGGCACCCAAGGTCGCCGTCATAACGCCTTACCTGGCGCAGCCCGGCACCCAGTTTTACGTCGAAGGTTTTCAGGCCGCCGCCAAGGACAAGGGCTGGGACGTCAATGTCATCGATACGAAGGGTGATGTCGCGGCCGTAATCAGCCGCATCGAGGACGTCGTCAACCAGAAGGTCGATGCGATCGTCATCAACGTCGATCCGGCGCAGATTCAGGCCGGCTTGCAGACGGCGAAGGACGCCCACATTCCCGTGTTCGGGATGGATTCCGGCACCGATCCGCTGCTGGTCACGAATGTCACGAGCAACGGTTACGCCATGGGCGCCGAAACCGCGGTCTATGTGGCCAATCGCATCGGCGGCAGCGGCAATGTTGTCATGTTCGTCTATGACGCGTTTCCGCCGGTGCAGGTGCGCGGCCACATAGCGGATGCGGTCTTCTCCAACTTCCCCGACATCAAGGTGATCAACCGCGTGACGCCGGACGTGTCCGATGGCGGGATCGCGGACTCGCGGGCCAAGATGGAAGCCATTCTCGCCGCCAATCCGAAGCCCGGCAGCATCAAGGCGGTATGGGCGGCATGGGACCAGCCCGCGCTCGGCGCGCTCCAGGCGATCGAGGCAGCCGGCCGCGACAAGGAAGGCATCGTGATCACTGGAATGGATGCCAATCCGCAGGCCCGCGAAGCCATCGCCAAGGGTGGTGACTTCGAGGCCTCCATGGCTCAGGATTTCCAGGGCATCGGCTCGACGACTGCGGATGCGGTGGCTCGGGTTCTCGCGGGACAGACGATCAAGCAGAACGTCATCTACGTGCCGACCAAGCTCATCACCGCCGCCAATGTCGGGGAGACGAAATAGCGTCTCTCCGGACCGACATCAGGGCAATCCTTTCGACGTGCTCCCTCTGTCGAGGGAGCACGTCGTCTTTTGAGACCGGCGATGACGCTTCTTTCGCTTCATAACGTTTCCAAAGCCCATGCCGGCGTGCCGGCCCTGTGCGCGGTGTCGCTCGAGCTGGCCGGCGGGGAGATCCACGCGCTCGTGGGCGAAAACGGCGCGGGCAAGTCGACGCTCATCCGTATTCTTGCGGGCGTCTCAGCTGCCGACGAAGCCGAAATCGCGATCGACGGGCGCGCGGTGACGATCGACACCCCGCAGGCGGCCTTCAATCTCGGCCTGCGGTTCATCCACCAGGAACTGAACGTCGTGCCGACGGTATCGGTCGCCGAGAACATCTTTCTCGGTCGCGTCCTGCCAAAAACCATCGGTGGCCTGGTGGACTGGCGCCGTCTGGCCGAGGAGGCGAGACAGGCGCTGGCGCGGCTCGGCATTTCTCACATCGATCCTCGCCGCAAAATGGCCCGTCTCGGCATTGCGGACAGAATGCTCGTGTCCATATCGGCGGCGTTCCTGCCCAGTGCCGATTCCCAGGCGCGTGTCTACGTCATGGATGAGCCGACGGCGGCGCTGACCAGCGAGGAATCGGAGCGTCTCTTCCGCGTCTTGCGCGAGATCCGCCGCATGGGCCGCAGCGTGCTCTACGTTTCCCATCGGCTGGATGAGGTCGTCCGGCTTTGTGACCGCGTGACCGTGCTGCGCGATGGCACGGTGATCGCGACCAGGCCGATCGCCGAAATGACCCACGACGATCTCGTCCGCACAATGATCGGCCGCCAGGTTGAAAACGCATATCCGTTCCCGCGTGCGAGCGGTGGGGAGGCTGGTGTCGTCCTGTCGGTGCGGGGCCTTCAAGGGGAGGGCCTGGCGCCCGTCAGCTTCGACTTGAAGCGTGGGGAAATTCTCGGCATCGCCGGGAATGCGGGCGCGGGTCAGAGCGAGGTGCTCCGGCTGCTCATGGACGTCACAGATTCGCGACGGGGCGAGATTGACCTTGATGGCGAACGGCTTCGCCGCCGGGGGCCGGCAGCAATGTGGCGAGCAGGTCTTGCCTATGTCCCGCGCGAGCGCCGGTCGGAGGGCCTCGTGCTGTCGCGGCCGATCTACGAGAATGTCTCGCTGCCGCATCTGGCGACGATGAGCCGGGGCGGGATCGCGCTCGATCGGGCGCGCGAACGACGAGTAGCGAGCGAGTGGGGCAAGGATGTGCGTCTCAAGGCGACAGGCCCCCGGCAGCTTTGCGTCGAGCTCAGCGGTGGCAACCAGCAGAAGGTCGTGTTCGCCAAGGCCCTGGCGGGCAATCCCGCTGTCCTTCTTCTCGACGAACCCACCCGGGGTGTCGATGTTGGCGCGAAGTTCGACATCTACACGCTGATGCGCGAATGGACA
>CAYOUO010000058.1:0-2803 GCA_964407155.1 uncultured Hyphomicrobiales bacterium
GGAACGGACGGCGTTCCGCGAGGAATTGTCGCTGCTGGCGGCGATGGGCCGGGTGACGTTCCATTACGACGGCGGCGACCCGTCAAAGGGGCTCGACGTCGCTGCGCTGCTCAAGGAGCCGCCACCCGGCACGCATCTCGATTATTGCGGCCCCGCGGGGCTGATGGATGCGGTGGCGCGCGCCGCGACGCATTGGCCGCCGCGGACCGTGCATTGCGAATATTTCAAGGGCCCTGCCGCGGCGACCCCCGAAATGGTGGGCGAGGACCTGCCGTTCCGCGTGCGGCTCGCGCGGCAGGGCGGCGAATACGAAGTCCGCGCCGATGAGTCGATCGCCCGTGCGCTGCGCCGCCACGGGGTCAAGGTCGACACCTCCTGCGAGCTCGGCTATTGCGGCACCTGCCTGACGCGATACCTGTCGGGCGAACCCGATTTCCGCGATCAAATCCTCAACCCCGCCGATCGCAAAACTTATGTGCTGACCTGCTGCACGCGGGCCAAAGGCGATCGCGTGCTGGAGCTCGACCTCTAGAAAAGAAGTAACAAAAAGCGCCGCCTTGTTCGCCCAACGGTCGATATTACTCGACGTACATCAATATTCGGGCACGCCTACTGTGGCGCAAGAGTGACACCCGGGGCGAATTTCTCTGCCGAATAGGAACCGTCCCGTTCTCGCCATGTTGGCCGAGCGAGCCGGACAGCGTGATGCTTGGGGTTGACCATCCGTCATCCCGCATGCGCACCGGCACCCGGGGTCAGCGAGACAGAGGGGACTTTCAATGCGCTACACGGTCAATGCGGCGGCGGCGATGGCATTTGCGGCGTCGGTCACTCCCGCCGGTGCTCAGCTGCTGCCGCCCGCCGGCAATGCCGTCAATTGGACCGGGCCTTATGCCGGCGTCTCCCTCGGCGGCGATTGGGGCAAGCTGCACGGCAACGTCGCGGTCGCCGGCACACCGGCGGGCGCGGTGCCCGGCTCGCCCGGCATCCCCGGCAGCATCTTCGGCCTTCACGACAACACCGACGCCACCATCACCGGCGGCGGCCAGATCGGCTACAACTACCAATTCCCCAACAATATCGTGATCGGCGCCGAAGGCGACATCAGGGGCGGCGGGCCGTCGAGCACCACGACCGTGGGCACCGTGCCCGGCTTGGCCAACTTTGTCCCCGGCGACCGTTTCAATACGTCCTCGGATTGGAACGCGTCGATCCGCGGCAAGCTCGGTTACGCCTGGGGTCCGGCGCTGATCTACGCCACCGGCGGTGTCGGCTTTGCGAATGTCAACATGACCGCAACCTACGCCGCCTCCACGGTGGGCGGGGTCGCGGTTCCCAGCAAGAGCGTATCGGATTCCGGGCTGATGATCGGTCCCACCGTCGGCGGCGGCGTCGAATACGCGGTCAGCCCGAACATCTCGGTCGCCGGTGAGTATCGCTACACCGATTACGGCACCGAAACCCTGCATGTCGGCCCGCTGGCCACCGCTTCCGGCGCCGGCGGCGCGCTGGCGACGGCCAAGGTCCACGGCCATGTCGGGCTCGACGACAATACCGTCATGCTCAAGGTCAACTACCGCTTCGGCCTGCCGCCGGCTCCGCCGCCGCCGATGCCCGCCGCGGCGCCCGCCCCGCCGCCGCCTCCGGCGCCGCGCGTCTTCATCGTCTTCTTCGATTGGGACAAGGACGTCATCACCCCGCAGGGCATGCAGATCGTCCAGCAGGCGGCGGACGCCTACAAGTCCGGTGCGCCGGTGCAGATCCAGGTCACCGGCTACACCGACCGGTCCGGTTCGCCGGGTTACAACCAGCGGCTCTCCGAGCGGCGCGCCCACAACGTCGCCAAGGCGCTCGAAGGACTCGGGGTGCCGCGCAGCCAGATGGCGGTCAGCGGCCGCGGCGAGAACGACAATCGCGTCCCGACCGCCAACGGCGTGCGCGAACCGCAAAACCGCCGCGTCGAGATCACCGCGCCGTAAACACCAACGTAATCGCCTTGGCCGGGCTCGACCCGGCCATCCACGTCTTACCGGCGTCGAGGCAAGAAGACGTGGACCCCCGGGTCAAGCCCGGGGGAGGCGCTGGTAGAAAAGCGCGCCGCTATTCCGCCAGGCTCCGCGACACCATCTCGAAGGTGTTGGTGCTGAGGCCGGGCGTATCGTGGATGCGCTGGAGTTGCGCCTTCATCAGCGCCTGGCGGGCCGGGTCGTAGCGGCGCCAGTTGCCCAGCGCCTGCACCATGCGCGCGGCGACCTGAGGGTTGTCGGGGTCGAGGGTCAGCACCTCGTCGGCGAGGAAAGCGTATCCCGCGCCGGAGGCGGCATGAAAATGCAGCGGGTTCCCCTGCGCGAAGGTGCCGACCAGCGCGCGCAGCCGGTTCGGGTTGCCGCGGGTAAAGGCGGGGTGACCGGTCAGCGCCTTGACCGCGTCGATCGTCCCCGGCAGCGACGAGCGCGCCTGCAGCGCGAACCATTTGTCGACCACCAGCAGGTCGCCCTGCCAGCGCGCGTAGAACGCGGCGAGCGCGGCGGTGCGCTCGGCGCAGTCGATGTCGGTCAGCACCGCCAGCGCCGCGAGCACATCGGTCATGTTCTGCTGCGCGTCGAACTGCGCCTTGGCGAGGCGTGCGCCGCCCTGCGGATTGCCCGCCGCGAGATAACCGAGACAGGCATTGCGCAGCGCGCGCCGGCCGATCGCCGCGCCGTCGGTCGTGTACGCGCCGGGTTCGGTCAGCGTGCGGTAGGTTACACCGAGCGCGGTGGCAAGGGCCGCGGCTATCGCCGCGCGCGCTTCTTCGCGCACG
>CAYOUO010000059.1:0-5060 GCA_964407155.1 uncultured Hyphomicrobiales bacterium
AGCTGGCGACCTTCAGCGAGTGCTTCCTCACCGGTACTGCCGCGGAAGTGATGCCGGTGTCCGAGATCGGGCCGTACCGGTTCACCGTCGGCGATATTACGCGCGCGCTGATGGAGGATTACTCCGCCGCCGTGCAACCGGCCGCCCACAAGCTCGCTGCCAACGCCTGATCGCGCGCTTCGCGTAAGCCACAGCGCGCGCCATCCTCTCCCGCGCAGTGGGGAGGGGAACCGCCAAAGGCGGAGGAAGGGGCGAAGCGCCGGCTTCAAGCGACGAACGCCGGAGCGGATGCGAGGGCCGCATCGTGGTCCGACGATTCGTCGCGACCTGCAGCCGCTTCCCTCGCGCCCGATGAACACCTACATCAGGCGCGCATCCTCCGCGGCGAACGGCACTTCGGATATTCCATGGCTGTCCTTACCGAGAAGCGGCTTCACGCGGCTTTCGAACTCGGCGTTATCCTGAAGGGGCTGAATGCCCTGGTCGAACTCGTCAGCGGCATCGCGCTCTGGTTCACCAGCCTCGATTTCATTCGCAACATGGTCGGTGTGCTGGTGCACACCGAGCTCCTCGACGCCCATGATCGGGTTGCCGGCTACCTCCTGCACGCCGCGGAAAAAGTCTCGGTCGGCGGCAAGAATTTCGCGGCCTTCTACCTGCTCAGCCACGGCGTGGTGAAGCTCATTCTGGTCGCGGGCCTCCTGCGCAACAAGCTGTGGGCCTATCCCGCCTCGCTGTTCGTGCTCGGCCTCTTCATCGCCTACCAGCTTTACCGGCTGACGTTCGCTTTCTCGATCGGCCTCGTGCTCCTCACCGTCTTCGACGCCGTCATCATCCTGCTGATCTGGAACGAGTACCGGTTCGTCGAAAAGGCGAGGCACGGAGCGTTGCCAGGAAAAGTGTGAAGCACTTTTCCGTCCGGCAGAGCGACCGGGAAAGGCGTTGCCAGGAAAAGTGTGAAGCACTTTTCCGTCCGGCAGAGCGCCCGGAAAGAGCGTTGCCAGGAAAAGTGTGAAGCGTTTTTCCGTCCGGCAGAGCCACTGGAGAATGCCGCAATGAAAAAGCCGCCGGGACAGGCCGGCGGCTCCGCAAAGAGTATAAGGGCGCGCGGTCCGCTCCGCGGCTCAGGTTGCCTGCTGCAGCTCCACGGCCTTCGGGCCTTTGCCCCGCTTGTCCGGCTCGGTTTCAAACGAAATCCGCTGCCCGTCGGTCAGCGCCGTCATTCCCGAGCGCTCGACTGCCGTCACGTGCACGAACACGTCCTTGCCGCCGTCGTCGGGAGTGATGAAACCGTAGCCTTTGGAGGCATTGAAGAATTTCACTGTACCAGTCTGACGCATCGGATGACCTTCCGTAGGTTCATTGACACGCCGGGCATCGCGTCTCCAGCAGCGCTCCGCCCTTGCGTATGCGGCGGAAGAGTCTGGCCGCACACTACAATTTATGCGGCAGGCGCAAGAGGAAGACAACGGTATATAAGTGGTAACCATCACAGGCCCATTGCGCTTGGCCTGCGTTTGTGCGCGAAAGCCATCGATTCGCGGCTGCGCGATGGCGGCTGCCGGGGCCCATATTATAAGTATAAAGAAGTACGCGAGCCGTGTGCGCCGGCCGGTCCGGCGCTAGTGCCCGAACAGCTTGAACGGGTTGAACAGCTTGATTCCGCCGACGCCCTTCACGGCTTTCTTCACCGCATCTCCGGTCGCCGACACGTAGGTCGAGACGACCTTGGTGCTGCCCTTCAGCGCCGGGACGAGCGGGCTCTGGTCGCTGATGAAGGGGAGCGCCACCTTGAACGGCACGCCCTTGAGGAACGTCCCGTCCCAGGTATTGCGCAGGGAGAAGACGCCGTCGGCTGTCATCGTCAGGAACTTGCCGATCACGTCGTGCACGCGGCACGCACCCTGGTGCGGACAGACCTCGATGGCGCCGTTGATCATCGCCACCGCCATTTCCCCGTTGGGCTTCGTGTAGACGTCGAACGCGGTGCCGCGCACCGCGATCGTCGCCGTCGGCGTGTTGATCTGGTAGGCGTCGTGGCTGGCGTTGCCGGTGATGAAGCGCAGCGCGCCCTGCGTCAGGTTGATCACCACCTTGGCCTGCGAGGCGTCGCCACCGTAGACGAAATTGTCGAGCACCAGCGTCGATCCCGGCCCGAGGGCGAGCTTCGTCCCGTCGCGGAACTGGAACTGCCCGATGCCGGTGGTGTTGCTGACCAGCGTTTCGTTCTGGTAGACGCCGTCGCCCGTCTTCAGCGTCACCGATTGCGTTGGCGTCTTGCCGGTCACCTCGGTCGCGATCGATGCGGCGGTGCCGATGCTGTCGCCGGTGTCGGCCTCGGCGACGTCGAGCGTCGCGGTCGTGAGTGCCGCGATGAGAATCGCACGTGCGAGACGACGCGTCGCGAGGCTCATCTGCTTTTTTTCTCCGTCGCAGTCTCGATCGCGAGCGGCGTTCGAGAGCGCGCGACGATCTCATATCCTGTGGTCAGCGTCGAATCCGGTACGAGGTCACTTGACTTGAGGTGTGGAATTAGCGCGTTGTTAACGCGCAAGTTGGACTAGAATGTCCGCGAGCCGATTCGGCTCAACACTGAGAGGAGAAGTACATTGGCTAAAGCCGTACGCAAGACTGCGAAGAAGAAGCCTGCCGCGAAGAAGCCCGCGAAGAAGCCGGCCGCGAAGAAGAAGACCACCAAGAGGAAGTAGTCCGTATGTCGCCGGTTCGCCGGCGACGGACGTTCTTCTGATCCGCCGTCGCGGCGCTTGTATGAGTAGCCGCGCGGCGGACGGAGAAAGGGACGAGGCTCTCGGCACAGAGAGCCAACGGAAGGGGGGCACCGCGGGGGTGCCCCGTTTCGTTTCTGGGTCCGCGCGTGCTCGTGTGCGGGATGTCGCCGGTCCGATCGTCCATCGCTTCTGCCCCGCGCTCGCCCGAAAATGCGCTATGCTTCCGCTTCTTCCGTCCGAGGTTCCAATCCGGAGAGGGGGCATCCAGCCGATGGCCGATCTGCCGTCCCAACCCATGCTCGTGCGCGCGCTCGCTGCGGCGGCGTCGGCGCATGATGAATACGAGCGCACGGTGCTGAAAGGCGTCGTCGACGCCAACTGGTCCGGCTTCTACGCCGCCTACGTGCTCGGCCGCCTCGGCGATTTCGTTCCCGCCGGCCGCCTCGCCAGCCTGCTTTCCGAGGTCGAGGACGATGCCGACTGGGACGAGACGGCCGCCGACCACGTGCTGGTGAAGCTGCGGTCGTAGGCCCTTACATCCGTTCCTTGCTGCCGGTCCCTGTCAGGAGCCGCACGGCGCTGCTCTCGCTATTCGCGCCCGGCTCCCCCATATTTGCCGGCATGAAGACTCCGAAAAATCCCGGCTTTGGCGAGGCCCCACAGGCGGCGTGGAACGTCGACGGCGCGACAGGGAAAAAGAACAAGAATCTCCGCACTTCCCGCGGCACCTCGATGGGCGGCCGCGGCACGGCGAGGGAGCGTGCCGCCGTTGGCCTCAATCCGGTTCCCGGCCTCGACGTCGGGCTCGAGGATGTTGGCGCGCTGCCCGCCAATGCAGTGACGGCCACCGTCGATGCACTGTCCAGGTTGATCGAGGGCGGCCGCCCCGAGTTCCGCGACAAGACCTGGGTGCCGCACCGCCCGCCGCGGCCGGAGAAGTCGGAAGGCGGCGTGCCGCTGAGGATCGTCTCCGACTTCGCGCCGAAGGGCGACCAGCCGACCGCCATCGCCGAACTCGTCGCCGGCGTGGCGGCGCACGAGCGCGATCAGGTCCTGCTCGGCGTCACCGGCTCGGGCAAGACCTACACGGCGGCCAAGGTCATCGAGGCGACGCAGCGCCCGGCGCTGGTGCTCGCACCCAACAAGACGCTCGCCGCCCAGCTCTATGGCGAGTTCAAGTCGTTTTTTCCGGAGAACGCGGTCGAGTATTTCGTCTCGTACTACGACTACTACCAGCCGGAGGCCTACGTTCCGCGCACCGACACCTACATCGAAAAGGAATCCTCGATCAACGAGCAGATCGACCGCATGCGCCACTCGGCGACGCGCGCGCTGCTCGAGCGCGACGACGTCATCATCGTCGCCTCGGTGTCATGCATCTACGGCATCGGCTCGGTCGAGACCTATACCGCGATGACCTTCGCGCTCACCGTCGGCGAGAAGATCGACCAGCGCCAGCTCCTCGCCGATCTTGTCGCGCTCCAGTACAAACGCGCCGACGCCGATTTCCGCCGCGGCAGCTTCCGGGTACGCGGCGACACCATCGATCTCTTTCCCGCCCACCTTGAGGACCGCGCCTGGCGCATCGAGCTGTTCGGCGACGAGATCGAATCGATCACCGAGTTCGACCCGCTCACCGGCCAGAAGGCCGGCGCCATGAAGACCGTGAAGGTCTACGCCAACTCGCACTACGTCACGCCGCGCCCGACGCTGGCCCAGGCGACCAAAAGCATCCGCGAGGAGCTGAAGCTGCGCCTCGACGAACTCGCCCAGGCTGGCCGCCTGCTGGAGGCACAGCGGCTGGAGCAGCGCACGCGTTTCGATCTCGAGATGATCGAGGCGACGGGAAGCTGCGCCGGCATCGAGAACTATTCGCGCTATCTCACCGGCCGCAAGCCGGGCGAGCCGCCGCCGACGCTGTTCGAATATCTCCCCGACAACGCGCTCGTCTTCGTCGACGAGAGCCACGTCACCATCCCGCAGATCGGTGGCATGTATCGCGGCGACTTCCGCCGCAAGGCAACGCTCGCCGAATACGGCTTCCGCCTGCCGTCGTGCATGGACAACCGGCCGCTGCGCTTCGAGGAGTGGGACCTCATGCGGCCGCAGTCGGCCTACGTCTCCGCCACACCCGGCTCGTGGGAGATGGAGCGCACCGGCGGCGTCTTCACCGAGCAGGTCATCCGCCCGACCGGCCTCACCGATCCGCCGGTCGAGATCCGTCCGGCCAAGACGCAGGTCGACGACGTCGTCGGCGAAATCCGTGACACCGCCCGCAAGGGCTACCGCACGCTGGTCACCGTGCTCACCAAGCGCATGGCCGAGGACCTG
>CAYOUO010000060.1:0-11460 GCA_964407155.1 uncultured Hyphomicrobiales bacterium
ACTCGAAACAGGCCCCCGGCCTGTTTCGTTTCACCAAAGCGAAACCGCTCCTCACCCTCGACAAGGCTGACGGGTTGGAGTATGGAACCGGCCAAATTTCGGGAGCGCTGATCGCCAAGTGGCTCAGCCTCCGAGGAAAAAGGTTTCCGCCATGAACATCATTCAGGAGCTCGAGAAGGAGCAGGCCGCCGCGTTGCAGGGCAGCCGGACGATCCCCGAGTTCGCACCGGGCGACACCGTGCGCGTCAACGTGAAGGTCACGGAAGGCACGCGCACCCGCGTCCAGGCCTACGAGGGCGTCGTAATCGCGCGGGCCGGCGGCGGCATCAACGAAAGCTTCACCGTACGGAAGATTTCCTACGGCGAGGGCGTCGAGCGCGTTTTCCCGCTCTATTCGCCATCGATCGACTCGATCGAGGTGGTCCGGCGCGGCAAGGTCCGCCGGGCGAAGCTCTATTATCTCCGCGGCCTGCGCGGCAAGTCGGCGCGCATCTCGGAGAAGCAGGAAGGCCGCAGCAGCGACGAGGCTGCCGGGGCCTGATACCGGTTGGGGCCGCGCCTTCGCGGCTCTCCCTCCCGCGGCGCACATTGTCACGTCGCGGGCAGGTTGCTATCTAGACCCTCATGAACACCACAGCCTCCTTCAAGTTTGGGGCTTGCCGTTTGCGGGCAGGTCGCCGGCTGCGCGGAACATTCGATTTCGCCGGCCTCGGCGATCGCCAGCGCATGCCTTGGCGGTTCCTCGCACGCCACGTAACGGTCGACGGCCTTAGCGCGACCGGACCGCCGGACGAGACGTCCGGCGCGCGCTGTCTGCCCTGCCATAAGGGGCCAATCCCAACGACCGCACTCCGAGGACTTTCATCATGGCTGCCACAAAACCCACCACGCTCTACGACAAGATCTGGGCCGATCACCTCATCGAGGAAGATGCCGACGGCACGGCGCTCCTCTACATCGATCGCCATCTCGTCCACGAGGTAACCAGCCCGCAGGCGTTCGAGGGGCTACGGCTGGCGAAGCGCAAGGTGCGCGCACCAGAGAAGACGCTTGCCGTCGTCGATCACAACGTGCCGACCACTGATCGCCGCGGCGGCATCAGCAATCCGGAATCGAGGCTCCAGGTCGAGACGCTGGCCGAGAACGCCCGCGACTTCGGCATCGAGTATTTCGACGAGCTCGATCAGCGGCAGGGCATCGTGCACATCATCGGGCCGGAGCAGGGCTTCACGCTGCCCGGCATGACGATCGTGTGCGGCGACAGCCACACCTCGACGCACGGCGCCTTCGGCGCGCTGGCCCACGGCATCGGCACCTCCGAGGTCGAGCACGTGCTGGCGACGCAGACGCTGATCCAGAAGAAGGCGAAGAACATGCGCATCACGGTCGACGGCACGCCGCCGCCCGGCGTGACCGCCAAGGACATCATCCTTGCCATCATCGGCGAGATCGGTACCGCCGGCGGCACCGGCCACGTGATGGAATACGCCGGCGAGGCGATCCGTGGCCTGTCGATGGAGGGCCGCATGACGGTGTGCAACATGTCGATCGAAGGCGGCGCCCGCGCCGGCCTCATCGCGCCGGACGAAAAGACGTTCGCCTACATCAAGGGCCGCCCGCGCGCGCCGAAGGGCGCCGATTTCGACGCGGCGGTGCGCTACTGGGAGACGCTGCGCTCCGACGACGGCGCTGCCTTCGACCGTGAGGTGAAGCTCGATGCCGCCAAGCTGCCGCCGCTGGTGACCTGGGGTACCTCACCGGAGAACGTCGTCACCATCAACGGCCGCGTGCCCGATCCGGAGACGGTTTCCGATCCCGACAAGAAGCGCGCGATCGAGCGGGCGCTTGCCTACATGGGCCTCGCCGCCAACACGCCGATCAAGGACATCACGATCGAGCACGTTTTCATCGGCTCCTGCACCAACGGCCGCATCGAGGACCTGCGCGCCGCCTCGAAGGTGATCGCCGGCAAGCGGGTGCACGAAGGCGTCGCCGCCATGGTGGTGCCGGGCTCCGGTCTGGTGAAGGAGCAGGCCGAGGCCGAAGGCCTCGACGCGGTGTTCAAGGCGGCCGGCTTCGAATGGCGCGAGCCGGGCTGCTCGATGTGCCTTGCCATGAACGAGGACCGGCTGAAGCCGGGCGAGCGCTGCGCTTCCACCTCGAACCGCAACTTCGAGGGGCGGCAGGGCTTCAAGGGCCGCACGCATCTGGTCTCGCCGGCGATGGCGGCAGCCGCGGCGATCGCCGGCCGCTTCGTCGACGTGCGCGACTGGGCCTGACGCGAGCCGGCATAAGCGGCGGCGTCGGCAGAAACGACAAGAGCCCGCGCCTGCGGCGCGGGCTCTTGAACGATGCGGCCGGTCAGTACCAGCGAATCGTGCAGCGGGTGGTGACGACCTTGCGCCAGTGCGGCTGGCCGTGACGGTCGACCCATTTGACGGTGTGCACGACCGGGCGGCAGATGCGGTGCTTGTGGTGATGGCCGTGGTGGTAGGGGTACGGCTGCGCCGCGGCGGTGGTGGTCATGGCGCCGAGGCTCGTCAGACCGACGACGCCCGCGGTGGCGGCGGCAAGAGCAATTTTCTTCAACATTGGCTTCTCCTTCCCGAAAACGCCCCCCGGGGATTCGGGGGCATTGGACTTCCTAGAGGCTGCGAATTGAACCTCCCCTGAGCCGGACGTTTATCGTGCGTTCAGGGACCCCTCCGTGGGTTGACATGGACAGACCGAGCCGAAACGCTTCACCGATGAGCAAGGTTCCCGCCGACGCGCTTGCCCCGTCACTCGACGACATCGAGGACATCGCCCGCGCCAGCTTTGCGGCGCTGCCCGGAAATTTTCGCGACCTGGTGGGCGCGGTGCCGATCCGCGTCGCCGATTTTCCGGACGAGGAGGTGATGCGTGACCTCGGCCTGGAGTCCGAATTCGACATCCTCGGCCTGTTTCAGGGCATCGGCATGGCGCACGATTCCGCCGTGCCGGAAACCGGACGCGCGCCGAACATGATCTGGCTCTACCGGCGGCCGATCCTCGACTACTGGGCCGAGCACGACGAAACCCTCGCCGCCATCGTCAGCCACGTGCTGGTGCACGAGATCGGCCATCACTTCGGCCTCTCCGACGACGACATGGACGCGATCTACGAGGAAGGCTGACGTGATGAAGTGGCTGCGGCGCGGTCTCATCGCCGGGCTCGTCGTCGCGGTGCTCGGCTACTGCGCCGTGCTCGGCTGGGTCTATGCGAACCAGCGCAACCTGCAGTACGGCGCCGGCGGCAGGATGTATGCGCTCGGCGAAACGAAGCTGAAGCGGGCCGAGCTCGTCGCCATCCCGACGGCGGACGGTTCGAAGCTCGCCGCCTGGTACGAGCCGCCGGAAGCCGGCAAGCCGCTCATCCTCTATTTCCGCGGCAACTGGGAAAGCTTCTCGCGCGAGCACGAACGCTACGAGGCGATGGAGGCGGACGGCTACGGCTTCGTCGCCTTCGACTACCGCGGCTTCGGCGGCTCGCCCGGGGAGATCACCGAGACACACGTGCTGGAGGACGGCCTCGCCGCCTACGACTGGACCGCGGCGAAGGGATTTCCCATCGTCATCTGGGGCCGGTCGCTCGGCTCCGGCCCGGCGACCTATGTCGCCAGCCGGCGCCAGACAGATGCGCTCTTTCTGGAGACGCCGTTCGATTCGGCGACGGCCGTTGCCCGCGACCGCTACTGGTTCCTGCCCGTCGATCTCCTGATGAAGGACAGGTATCCCGTCGATCAGTGGGTCGGGAAGGTCACCGCGCCGGTTTTTGTCGCGCACGGAACGGCGGACCGGAAGATCGCGGCGTATCATGGCGAGCGCGTCTATGCGCTCGCCCCGAACAAGGCGGGCATCTGGATCGAGCCCGGCGCCGACCACGACGATCTGTGGGCGCGGGGCGAATGGGACAAGGCGAAGGCGTTTTTCGCGGCGGCCGAGAAAGCCGCGGGCCGCTAGGACGGCGCGAAGCGGCTCACGCCCCGGTCGCGACCGTCAGCGCCAGTTCGACCATGTCCTTCAGCGACGTCTGCCGTGCCTCGGGATCGATCTGCTCGTGGGTCACCAGCGAATCGGAGACCGAGCAGATCGCGAGTGCGCGGGCATCGTGGCGCGCGGCGATGGTGTAGAGCGCGGCGGCTTCCATCTCGACGCCGAGCACGCCGTGGGCGGCCAGCGCCTCGTAAACCTTCGGACCTGACGGATGATAGAACACGTCGCTGGAGACGACGCCGCCGACATGCCAGGTGAGGGCGCGCGCCTCGGCGGTCTCGACCGCCCTGCGCAGCAGCCCGAAGTCGGCCGTCGGAGCGAACGAGTACATGCCGAACACGTCGCGGTTCATCGCCGAATCCGTCGAGGCGGTGGCGGCGATCACGACGTCGCGGAGCTTCACCTTCGGCACGAGCGCGCCGCAGGTGCCGATGCGGATGAGCGATCGCGCGCCATAGACGGTTATCAGTTCGTGCACGTAGATGCCGAGCGACGGCTGTCCCATGCCGGTGGCCTGAATGCTGACCGGCCTGCCCCGCCAGGTCCCGGTATAGCCGAGGCAGTTCCTGACCCGGTTCACCAGCTTTGCGTTTTCGAGGAAGGTTTCCGCCACCCATTTGGCGCGCAGCGGGTCGCCGGGCAAAAGGATCGCCTCGGCATAATCGCCTTTGGCGGCTTCGATATGGGGTGTCACAGAACGGCTCCCGGCCCTATCTTGACGGCGCTCTCCGAGCGTCGCATGACAGCCCGGAGAAAGGAACCGGTTCCATGGAAAAGTTCACCACACTGACCGCGGTTGCAGCGCCGCTCAACATGATCAACGTCGACACCGACATGATCATTCCCAAGGATTACCTCAAGACGATCCACCGGACCGGACTCGGCAAGGGACTGTTCGCGGAGCTGCGCTATAACGACGACGGCTCGCCCAATCCCGATTTCGTGTTGAACAAGCCCGCCTACAAGAACGCGAAGATCATCGTGGCCGGCGACAATTTCGGCTGTGGATCGAGCCGCGAGCACGCGCCGTGGGCGCTGGCCGACTACGGCATCCGCGTGGTCATTTCCACGCAATTCGGCGACATTTTCTACAACAACGCCTTCAAGAACGGCATGCTGCCGATCAAGGTGTCGAAGGAAGATCTCGCCAAGCTGATGGACGATGCTGACCGCGGCGCCAACTCGACGCTGTCGATCGACCTCGAGGCGCAGGAGATTCGCGGTCCCGACGGCGGCGTGTTGCACTTCGAGATCGATCCGTTCAAGAAGCACTGCCTGCTCAACGGCCTCGACGAGATCGGGCTCACGCTCGAAAAGTCCGATAACATCGCGGCGTTCGAGAAGAAGGTCGAAGCGGCGCGTCCCTGGGCCTGACCTGCGGGGGCGCTCACTCCCTCGGTTGGCGTGGCGTTGGCTTTTCGCGGAGCTCCTGGTCGCGCGCGGCAATCGCATCCGCCATCGCGATCAGCCGGCGCGCGGCGCGTTCGTGCAGCCGCTCCACCATGCGTCCGGAGAGCAGGATGACTTCGGCGCCGGCGTTTTCAGGCTGGGCGAATGCATCGACCACCTTGCGCGCCCAGAACAGCTCTTCGGTGTCGGGCGCGAACACTTCGTTGGCGACCGCAAGCTGGCTCGGATGGATGACGGTTTTTCCGTCGAGGCCGAGGTCGCGGCCCTGCTGGCATTCCGTTCGAAGGCTCTTGCGATCGTCGATGTCGTTGAACGTGCCGTCGAGCACGGCAAGGCCATGGGCGCGCGCCGCGAGCTGGGTCTGGGCGATGTGCGGCAGCAGTGCCGGGCGGCCCGGTCGCGCCGGAACCCCGAGCTGGACCGCAAGATCGTTGGTCCCGACGACCAGCGCGGTGACCGGCGGCGTTGGTAGCGCGGCGACGGCGGCGATCGCTGCAATGTTGAGCACGGCCGCCGGCGTTTCGATCATCAGCCATAGCGGCTGCGTTGAAGCGGCGCGCGCGGCCGTGAAGGCGGCGCGGGCGCGGCGGACGTCTTCGGTGCGCTGTACCTTCGGGATGAGGATCGCGTCGGGCCGCACGGCGGCAAACACCGCGATGTCGCGCGGCGCCCACGGCGTGTCGAGATCGTTGATGCGCACGACGATCTCGCGTTGACCGCCAATCAGGTGCGATGCGGCCGCCGCGACGATCTCCCGCGCCGCGTCCTTCTGGGCGGACGGGACGGAATCCTCAAGGTCGAAGATGATGACATCGGCCGGCACGCTGGCCGCCTTCGCCATGGCGCGTTCGTTCGAGCCCGGGATGTAAAGCGCGCTCCGCCGCGGGCGGACGACATCGGCCATCAGGTCACTCCATCGGTATCGGCCCGCAAGCTAGCCGCTCCGCGACCGGTGTGCGATGTGCCATTTCACAGGATCTGGGTTACGTGTTCAGTCGGACAGGGAAACCGTTGATGAAGCCGGCCATCATTGTCGTCAACAGTCACGTGGTGCGTGGCAGCGTCGGCGGCCGCGCCGCAGTCTTCGCGCTCGAGCATATGGGGTTCCCGGTGTGGTCGCTGCCCACCGTCTCGCTCGCCTGGCATCCCGGTCACGGCCGCTCCGCTCGGACGCTGCCTGAGCCGCGGGCGTTCGCGGCCACGGCAGATGAACTCGCCGCGTCGCCGAGGCTTGGCGAGGTCAAAGCCATCCTGGTTGGCTATATCGGCGACATTAGCCAGGTCGCGCCCATCGCGCGGCTCGTGCGGGCAGTGAAAGCCAACCCCGGCGCCCGCTTTCTCTACGATCCCAACATCGGCGATGGGGGCAGTCTGTTTCAGCCGGCTGATCTTGCGGCCGAAGCGCGCGATGCGCTTTTGCCGCTCGCCGATATCGCGACGCCCAACCGTTTCGAACTCGGCTGGCTGAGCGGGCGGCCGCTTCAGTCGGAGGGCGATGTGAGAGCAGTGGCAGCGGCGCTCGGACCGGCCGAAGTTGTGGTCACGTCGGCACGGGACGATGACGGCATCATTGCCACGATGCTGGCTACCGAAGGGCACATTGGCGTTGGCGAGCAGTCCGCGGTTGCGGGCGCGCCCAAGGGAACGGGCGACCTTTTCGCAGCGCTCTATCTCGGGCACCGGCTCGCGGGAATGACCGCGTTCGAAGCGATGCGGCGGGCGGCCTCGACGGTCGGGCGTCTGTGCAGACGGGCGGCAGAAATGGGAGCGGACGAACTTCCTTTGGCCGCCGGCGCGAGCGACCTCAGCGGAAATGCCGATGACGTCGTGGTCAGCTGGTCGGGCTAGGCGCGGCGAAAGACGCCGAAGCGGAAGCCGGCGTACGAAAACATCGTCGCGATGGCAGTCGCGATGACGATCGCGAGCAGATAGTTGAACTGCGGGGAAGCAATCAGCAGCACGCTGTAGATCGCGAAGTTGAGGGCGTTGGCGGTGAGGGCGACGGTCGAAAACCGCACGAACTCACCCAGCGACCGCGGCGCCGAAACATTGAACGTGACGCGCCGGTGCATGAGCCACGCCACGACCATCGCCACGCCGATGCCGATGACGCGGGCGACGAAGCGGTCGAGGCCGACGAGGTGCACGAACACGAACGTCGTACCGGCATCGACCAGAAAGGCCGTGCCGCCGGAGAAAATGAAACCTGCCCAGTGGCGCAGCGACCTGAGGTCGGCGCCTCCCTGCCGATCCGGAACGGCCCCGTTCGTCACGCCGCCTTCTGCTTTGGCAACAGCAGCTTGCGGTTGACCAGCACCTCGGCGATCTGCACGGCGTTCAGCGCGGCGCCCTTCCGCAGGTTGTCGGAGACGATCCACATCGACAGGCCGTTCTCGACGGTGGCGTCCTCGCGGATGCGGCTGATGTAGGTCGCATCCTCGCCTGCCGCTTCGTAGGGCGTGATGTAACCGCCGGGCTCGTGCTTGTCGATGACCAGGCAGCCCGGCGCCTCGCGCAGGATGTCGCGCGCTTCTTCGGCGGACAGCGGCTGCTCGAACTCGATGTTCACCGCCTCGGAATGCGCCACGAACACCGGCACGCGCACGCAGGTCGCGGTCAGCTTGATCTTCGGGTCGAGAATCTTCTTGGTCTCCACCGTCATCTTCCACTCTTCCTTGGTGAAGCCGTCTTCCATGAAGACGTCGATGTGGGGAATGACGTTGAAAGCGATGCGCTTCGGGAACTTCTTGTTCTCGATCGGATCGGAGACGAACACGGCGCGGGTCTGCGTGAAAAGCTCGTCGGCGGCTTCCTTGCCGGCGCCGGAGACCGACTGGTAGGTCGCGACGACCACCCGCCTGATCTTCGCACGATCATGCAGCGGCTTCAGCGCGACGACCAGTTGCGCGGTCGAGCAGTTGGGATTGGCGATGATATTGCGGCTGCGGAAACCGGTGATCGCATCGGCATTGACCTCGGGCACGATCAGCGGCACGTCGGCGTCGTAGCGCCAGGCCGACGAGTTATCGATGACGACGCAGCCCTGGGCTCCGATCTTCGGCGACCACTCCTTCGAGACCGCGCCGCCGGCCGACATCAATGCGATATCGGTGTCGGAGAAATCGTAATTATCGAGCGCCTTCACCTTGAGGACGCTGTCGCCATACGACACCTCGGTGCCCTGGCTGCGCCGCGAGGCGAGCGCCACGACTTCGTCTGCCGGAAAGCCGCGCTCGTCCAGTATCGAAAGCATCTCGCGCCCGACATTGCCAGTGGCGCCCACGACCGCGACCTTGTAGCCCATGATTTCTCTCTCGCTTCCCGAGCCTCTCCGAACCTGCCTCGGGTGACATTCGACCCATCCGGCGTCTCCGCGCGCGACCGCGGAGAGGAGCGGCCGAGCGGCGGTTATGCTTTGAAGGGTTTCGAAGTGGTTGTGGCCATCGCCTTCGGTGACGGAGCAGGCGCGCTTGCGCGCGCGACCTGAACGTCGCTCGCGAGGCCGCCGATATGATGCACCGTCTGCATGGCTCGACCGAAGAAGACCAAGGCGGTGTTCTACGCGAAAGACCTGCGAAGTCAACGCACGGACGGGTCCCCGAATCGCTGGCAATGATGCGAGCAGGATGGGCTTCGTCGGATTGGCGGCAGGCGGTTGCATGTCGCCCCCTTTTTCTCCCCGAGGGTTCAGAGCTTGACGATTTCCGGGCGCACCTCTAGTTTGAGAATAGTTCGCATTATCATTTACCGGCCGGCCAATTTTCAAAATGCTCAGGCGCGCAGAGGACACAGGCTCGATGGACGGCGGGTGGAATGCCGTGCGCCGCGGAGACGCGCCGAGCCTGGCCGAGGTGCATCGAACGGTCCCCGTGCCGCAGGGCGTCGGCTGGCTGCGTCGCCTGCTGGCGTTCGTCGGGCCGGGCTACATGGTTTCTGTGGGTTACATGGATCCGGGCAACTGGGCGACCGACATCGCCGGCGGCGCGTCGTTTGGCTACACGCTTCTGTTCGTCATCATGCTCTCCAACCTGATGGCGATCCTGCTCCAATCGCTCGCCGCGCGGCTTGGCATCGCAACCGGCCGCGACCTCGCACAGGCCTGCCGCGACCATTACCCCGCGCCGGTCAACCTCGTGCTTTACGCTGCCTGCGAGATCGCCATCGTCGCCTGCGATCTCGCCGAGGTCATCGGCACCGCTATTGCCCTCAATCTGCTTTTTGGCATTCCCCTCATCGCCGGAGCGTTGATCGCTGCGCTCGACGCGTTTCTACTTCTCGCGCTGATGAACCGCGGCTTCCGCTTCCTCGAAGCGATGGTGGTCACGCTGATCGTCGTGATCTTCGGCTGCTTCGCGGCCCAGATCGTTGCCGCTGCCCCGCCCGTCGCGCTGCTGCTGAAAAACCTCGTCGTGCCGTCGCCGGAGATCGTGATCAATCCGGCGATGCTCTATGTCGCGATCGGCATCATCGGAGCCACCGTGATGCCTCATAATCTCTATCTGCACTCGGCGATCGTGCAGACGCGTGCCTTTCCCGAGAGCGAAGAAGGCAAGCGCGACGCGATCAAATGGGCAACGACGGATTCGACCGTCGCGCTCATGCTGGCGCTGTTCGTCAACGCTGCGATCCTGATCATTTCGGCGGTTGCGTTCCATGATAGCGGCCACCGCGACGTTGCCGATATCGGCGAAGCCTTCCGGCTGCTGTCACCGCTCCTCGGCCTCGGCGTCGCTTCCATTCTTTTCGCCGTGGCGCTTCTCGCCTCGGGCATCAATTCGACCGTGACGGCAACTCTGGCCGGCCAGATCGTCATGGAGGGGTTTCTGAGATTGCGGCTTCCGCCGTGGATGCGGCGGCTGCTGACGCGCGGGATCGCGATCATTCCCGTCGTCGCGGTCACCGCCTTCTACGGGGAGAGGGGCACCGGCAAGCTGCTGGTGCTGAGCCAGGTGATCCTGTCCATGCAGCTTCCATTCGCCGTCATTCCACTGGTGCAGTTCGTCAGCGACCGCCGCAAGATGGGCAGCCTGGTCATCTCACGGCCGCTTGCAGTTCTGGCGTGGATCATCGCCGCAGTGATCGTGGTTCTCAACGTCAAGCTGCTTGGCGATACGCTTGTCGGGTGAGGCGGCCATGGGGTCTGCTTTGCATCTCGCCGCACCCGTGGCTGGACCAAACGGCGCAGGACGAGTCCTTATCCGCCACCACGGGCTGGTACAAGCACCCGCCCAGGCATGACGCTTGCCGCCGCCACTGTCGGCTGTAGCGGCCGCAGACGCAGGATTGGCATTTCCAGGCAGCGATAGGAAAGCTCGGCGACGCCGGCCGACAGGAGGATCGCCACTGGCGCGCAGGCGAGCAACGGGAGGTCGAGGTGCCTTACCAGGTGCCACGCCACGTCGATCATCGAGAGATGGACGATATATAGAGACCGTACGAGCGCAAGCTCAGCCAGCGTATTGCCATACGCGCCGGCGCGGATGGTATGGCGAGGTCGAGCGCAGCTGGAATGCAAAGCGCGAAGCCGATGGGCGTCAGCGCGAGCACATAGGGCTGAAGTGCCGCGAACATTTCCGGCCCGTGAAACAAGGTCAGGAAGTCGGCCGGAGCCACCAAGGCGAAGATGCCGGCAAAGAGCAGCAAGTTGCGTCTCCCCCGCATCATGGCGGGCGCGTGATGGAGACACCACGCCATGACGACGCCATACGCAATGGCGTCGAGGCGGGCGAGCGCCACCTCGCGCATGCCGACGTCGAAGGGGACGTCTGCTGGGATGAGGAAAATCCGGCCCGCCAGGGGCAGGGCAACAAACAGCAGGCAGCCCAATGGCAGGGCGCCCGGCACGCGGCCCGCGGCCAGGGCGAGGACGACGAAGCTGAATAGGAGATAAAACCACTCCTCCACCGCAAGCGACCAGGATACGGGGAACCACGCGCCCATTGGCCATGCCAGGTTCTGGGTGAAGGTGGCGTAGTGAGCCGCGGTGGGAAAGAAGTCGGCGGGCGGCGTCGCCACCAGCAGCACCACGAGCCAGAG
>CAYOUO010000061.1:0-4109 GCA_964407155.1 uncultured Hyphomicrobiales bacterium
AAGACCTCGATGAACCGCTGCATCCAGTGCACGCGCTGCATCCGCTTCTCGGCGGAGGTCGCCGGCGTCGAGGAACTCGGCGCGATCGGCCGCGGCGAGGATATGGAGATCACCACCTATCTCGAACGCGCGATGACGTCCGAGCTGCAGGGCAATGTCATCGACCTTTGCCCGGTCGGCGCCCTGACCTCCAAGCCCTATGAGTTTCATGCGCGTCCGTGGGAGCTGGTGAAGACCGAGTCGATCGACGTGATGGACGCGGTCGGCTCTGCCATCCGCATCGACACGCGCGGCCGCGAGGTCATGCGCATTCTGCCGCGCCTCAACGAGGCGGTGAACGAGGAGTGGATTTCCGACAAGACGCGCTTCATCTGGGACGGGCTGCGCACGCAGCGGCTCGACCGGCCATATGTGCGCCGCCATGGCCGGCTGGAGCCGGCGACGTGGGCGGAGGCGTTCGTCGAGATCGCCAACCGGGTGCGAGGCCTCGACCCGAAGCGCATCGGCGCCATCGCCGGCGACCTCGCGACCGTCGAAGAAATGTTTGCGCTGCGCGAGCTGATGAAGTCGCTCGGCGTGGCCAGCATCGATTGCCGCGCGCCCGGCGAGCAGCTCGACCCGGCGGCGGGACGTGCCAGCTACATCTTCAATCCTGCGATCGCCGGCATCGACCACGCCGATGCCATCCTCATCGTCGGCTCCAATCCGCGCCACGAGGCAGCCGTGCTCAACGCGCGCCTCCGCAAGCGCTGGCGCCAGGGCGATATCGCCATCGGCCTCGTCGGCGAGCGGGTCGATCTTACCTATCCCTATGAGTACCTTGGCGCCGGGCCGGACAGCCTCGGCGAGATCGCTTCGACCGGCTTCGGCAAGGCGCTGGCGAACGCCAAGCGCCCGGTCGTCATCGTCGGCGCGGGCGGGCTGACGCGCAGCGACGGTCCCGAAGTGCTGACGCTGGCGGCGCGGCTTGCCACGGGCGCCAACGTCGAGGACGGCTGGAACGGGCTTGCGGTTCTGCACACCGCCGCAGCGCGCGTCGGCGGCCTCGACCTCCGCTTCGTGCCGGCCAGCGGCGGGCTCGACACCAGCGGCATGGTCGCTGCCGCCGCGACCAAGGCGCTTGACGTTCTCTTCCTGCTCGGCGCCGACGAACTGGCGATGAATGCGCTGGGCAGCGCCTTCGTGGTCTATATCGGCAGCCACGGCGATGCCGGCGCCCATCGCGCCGACGTCATTCTGCCGGGCGCCGCCTACAGCGAGAAATCCGGAACCTACGTGAACACCGAGGGCCGGGTGCAGATGACGGCGCGCGCGGCTTTTCCGCCAGGGGACGCGCGCGAGGACTGGGCGATCCTGCGGGCGCTCTCCGACGTGCTCGGCAAGCGCCTACCGTTCGATTCGCTGACGGAACTCCGGCGCGCGCTGTACGCCTCGTATCCGCATTTCGGCCGGCTTGATGAGATCGCGCCCGGCGCGCTCGATCACGTGAAGGCGGTCGCCGCGCGGCAGGGCCGGCCGACGGCGGAGCCGTTCCAGAGCGCGGTCGAGGATTTCTACGCGACCAACCCGATCGCGCGCGCCTCGGCCGTCATGGCCGAGTGCTCGGCGATCGCGGCCGGCCGCATGGCCGTGGCGGCGGAGTAGACCGATGGTCGATGTGTTCCACGGCTACGTCCTGCCCACGGTGATTACGCTCGCCGAGAGCCTGCTCATGCTCGTCGTGCTGCTGATCATCGTGGCTTACGTGCTCTATGCCGACCGCAAGGTGTGGGCCGCGGTCCAGATCCGGCGCGGCCCGAACGTCGTCGGGCCGTGGGGCCTGTTCCAGAGCTTCGCCGACCTCCTGAAGTTCGTCTTCAAGGAGCCGATCATTCCATCCAGCGCCAACAAGGGGGTCTTCATCCTGGCGCCGCTGGTGACTTCGGTGCTGGCGCTTTCCGCCTGGGCGGTCATGCCGGTGCAGGCAGGCTGGGTGATCGCCAACATCAACGTCGGCATCCTCTACCTGTTCGCCATCTCGTCGCTCGGCGTCTACGGCATCATCATGAGCGGGTGGGCCTCGAACTCGAAATATCCGTTCCTTGCCGCGCTGCGCTCGGCCGCGCAGATGGTCTCCTATGAGGTCTCGATCGGCTTTGTCATCATTACCGTGCTGCTCTGCGTCGGCTCGCTCAACCTCAGCGACATCGTGCTGGCGCAGCGTGACGGACTCGGCACGCGCCTCGGCCTCCCGAACTCACTGCTCGACTGGCACTGGCTGCCGCTCTTCCCGATGTTCATCGTCTTCTTCGTGTCGGCGATGGCCGAAACCAACCGGCCGCCGTTCGATCTGGTCGAGGCGGAATCGGAGCTGGTCGCGGGCTATGCCGTTGAATATTCCTCGACGCCGTTCCTGCTCTTCTTCCTCGGCGAATATGTCGCCGCCTGCACGATGTGTGCGCTTGCCACCGTCCTCTTCCTCGGCGGGTGGCTGCCGCCGCTGGCGCTGCCGCCCTTCACCTGGGTCCCGGGCATCATCTGGTTCGTTCTCAAGTGCGGCTTCGTGTTCTTCATGTTCGCGATGGTGAAGGCGTTCGTGCCCCGCTACCGTTACGACCAGCTCATGCGGCTCGGCTGGAAGGTGTTCCTGCCGCTGTCGATCGCCATGGTCGTCATCGTGGCGGCGTTCCTCCAGATCACCGGCTGGGCGGGGCAGACAGGATGAGCATGCGTCTCGACCGATCCGCCCGCGCGCTGCTGCTCACCGAGTTCGTCTCGGCGCTGTTTCTTTCGCTGCGCTACTTCTTCTCGCCCAAGGCGACGCTGAACTACCCGTTCGAGAAGGGCCGGCTCAGCCCGCGTTTCCGTGGCGAGCATGCGCTGCGCCGCTATCCCAACGGCGAGGAGCGCTGCATCGCCTGCAAGCTGTGCGAGGCGATCTGCCCGGCGCAGGCCATCACCATCGAGGCCGGCCCGCGCCGCAACGACGGCACGCGGCGCACCACGCGCTACGACATCGACATGGTGAAGTGCATCTACTGCGGCTTCTGCCAGGAAGCCTGCCCGGTGGACGCGATCGTCGAGGGGCCGAATTTCGAGTTCGCCACCGAAACGCGCGAGGAGCTGTACTTCAACAAGGAGAGGCTGCTCGCCAACGGCGACCGCTGGGAACGCGAGATCGCGCAGAACATCGCCATGGACGCGCCCTACAGATGATCATCGGCACGCTTTTCTTCTACCTGTTCTCGGCGGTGATCATCGCCTCGGCGATCATGGTCGTCGGCGCGCGCAACCCGGTTCACTCGGTCTTCTTCCTCATCCTGGCATTCTTCAACGCTGCCGGCCTCTTCGTCATCGTCGGCGCCGAGTTTCTCGCGATGATCCTCGTCGTGGTCTACGTCGGCGCGGTGGCGGTGCTCTTCCTGTTCGTGGTGATGATGCTCGACGTCGATTTCGTCGAGCTCAGACAGGGCTTCCTCACCTATCTTCCGATCGGCGCACTGGTCGGCATCGTGCTGCTGGCGGAATTACTGGTGGTGCTCGCCGGCTGGGCCTTCGCCCCGAGCGCAGCGCACGCCATCGTGGTGCCCATTCCGGGGACAGCCGAGATGTCGAACACCGCCGCGATCGGCGAGATCCTCTACACGCGCTACGTCTTCTTCTTCCAGTCGGCGGGCGTCGTGCTCCTGGTGGCGATGGTTGGCGCGATCGTGCTGACGCTCCGCCACAAGCCGGGCATCCGGCGGCAATCGATCGCGGTGCAGAACGCACGCTCGCCGGCGATCGAGGTGCGCAAGGTCGCCTCCGGAAAGGGCCTGACATGACGATCGGGCTCTCGCATTACCTGACGGTCTCGGCGATCCTGTTCACGATCGGCGTGTTCGGCATCTTCATCAACCGCAAGAACGTCATCGTCATCCTGATGTCGGTCGAACTCATTTTGCTCGCGGTCAACATCAACCTGGTCGCGTTCTCAGCCTTCCTCGGCGATCTCGTCGGGCAGGTGTTCGCGCTGTTCGTGCTGACCGTCGCCGCCGCCGAAGCTGCCATCGGCCTTGCCATCCTCGTCGTCTTCTACCGCAACCGCGGGTCCATCGCGGTGGAAGACATCAACATGATGAAGGGCTAGC
>CAYOUO010000062.1:0-3875 GCA_964407155.1 uncultured Hyphomicrobiales bacterium
AGATGCGCCGAGCAGTCGTACCACTGGTCGGTCGTCGAATCGACGCGAGTCAGCGCCTCCTCGTAAGAGAGGAACAGCCCCTCATGCGCGGTATAGAACTCGGTCTCGCGGATTTGCGGCGTGGTTTCCGAGGTGAGCCCGCACGCCTCCATGAAGTTCAACGTCTCGGTGAGACGGTCGGCGAGCTCGCGGTATCGCTCCCCCTGCGGCGAGTCGGCGACGAAATCCTGGTTCCAGGCATGGACGCGGTGCAGGTCGGCATAACCGCCCTGGGCGAAGGCGCGCAGCAGGTTCAGCGTCGCGGCCGACTGGCTGTAGGCCTGGACCATGCGCGACGGGTCGGGCTCGCGCCCGGCTGCGTCGAAATCGAGGCCGTTGATGATGTCGCCGCGGTAGGACGGCAGCGTCACGTCGCCCTGCTTCTCGACGTCGGACGAGCGCGGCTTGGCGAACTGCCCCGCCATGCGCCCGACCTTGACCACCGGCATGCCGCCGCCAAAGGTCAGCACCACCGCCATCTGCAGCAGCACCTTGAACATGTCGCGGATGTTGTTGGGGTGGAACTCGGCGAAGCTCTCGGCGCAATCACCGCCGAGCAGCAGGAACGCCTTGCCCTCGGCGACCGCGGCGAGCCGCTCCTGCAGCCGCCGCGCCTCCCCGGCGAAGACCAAAGGCGGGTAGTTGCGCAGCGTCTTCTCGACCTCCTTGAGGCCGGCTTCGTCCTGGTAGCCGGGCACCTGCCGGATCGGCAGGCCGCGCCAACTATCGGGTGACCATTGCGTGTTCATCGCAACCTACCTTGGCGCAGGCCGGCTAGCGTGTCGAGGGGTGGTTTAGGCATGAAACACCTCCGGGTTGGAGGCCACTCCACCGGGGCGACATGCGGGTCAGGATGAGAAATCAGGTCCCTGAAACACAAAAGCCGCCTCGGAGGGGCGGCTTCGGGACAAACGCAAACGCGCTCCTAGGCCGCCAACCTATACCGGCGGTACCAAAATCGCGCGACGAGAAGCGGGATCATCTGCTTCATGGCTGCGGAACCTACGAGCGCGAGAGACGGGATGCAAGGGGTTTATAGCGGGCGCTCGATGATGAAGGGGTGGAGTCGGGCGGCAAACTGTTCTTCGGACAAGCGGCGCTCGATGAGCTCGACGGTCGGGCCTTCCCAATATTCTGAATCCTCGATGTCGAGATCGAAGCCGTTCAGGCGCAGGAAATGCCACATCGAGCCGAACGCCGTTCGCTTGTTGCCCTGCTCGAACGCGTGCGCCTGTGCGATCCCGGCCAGCAATCGAACGGCAAGCGCGACGATATCCTCCTCGCCATAGGCGAAAGCATTTTGTGGGCGTGCCACGGCGCCTTCGAGCAGAGCAATATCGCGGAGGAAATGCCGTTCTCCGGTTTCCTCCACCTCCAGCCTGTTTTTTCGATTACCGCGGCGACGGGCAGCCAGCGCGGCTCATTTGGCAAGGGCGGCTCGCAGCTTGGGAAAGCGCGACATGAACTCGCGCGTCAGCGTCTCGTGATCGACCTCGCCCTTTACCGGCTTGGCGCGCAGAACTTGCTTTTCCGCACGCGGCTTCGCGGCCGGCTTCGACTGGGTGCTGTCGCGGTCGATGGTGTCCATGACGGCAATGTGGGGCGCCAACGCCGATTTGTCCATTCCGGCGAAGGGGTAAGGGTCTACTCGGCCGCGGCTTTCTTCGGCGGGCGGACGTATTTGTCGCGCATGGTGACGAATTCCTCGGCGGCGCTCGGGTGGATGCCGACCGTGGCGTCGAATTGCTTCTTGGTGGCGCCGCATTTGATCGCGATCGCCAAGCCCTGGATGATCTCCGGCGCATCGGGGCCGAGCATATGGCAGCCGACGACGCGGTCGCTCCTGGCGTCGACGACGAGCTTCATAAAGGTACGCTCGTCACGGCCGGACAGCGTGTTCTTCATCGGCTTGAAGCGCGACTGGTAGATGTCGACCTCGCCGTATTGCTTGCGCGCCTGCTCCTCGGTGAGGCCGACCGTGCCGATCGGCGGTTGCGAGAACACCGCCGAGGGCACGTCGTCGTGGTCCATACGGATCGGGTTGTTGTTGTAGAGCGTCTCGGCGATGGCGCGGCTCTCGGCGATCGCCACCGGGGTCAGGTTGATGCGGTCGGTCACATCGCCCACCGCATAGATGCTCTTGACCGAGCTGCGCTGCCACTCGTCGACCTTGATCGCGCCGTTCTTCTCCATCGCGACGCCGACCTCTTCGAGCCCGATGCCCTTGGTGTTGGGTTTGCGGCCGGTGGCGTACATCACCACGTCGCAGGAAATCTCCTGGCCCATATCGGTGTAGACGTCGTAGCCGTGCGGGCGCTTCTCGATGCGCTGGACATTCTGCCGCGCATGGATTTTGACGCCGCGGCCGCGCATCTCCTGCGCCAGGTTGATGCGAACGTCGTCGTCGAAACCGTACAACAGCTCCTCGCGGCGGATGATCTCGTGCACCTCGCTGCCGAAGCCGTTGAAGATGCCGGCAAACTCGACCGCGATGTAACCGCCGCCGACGATCACGATGCGGCGCGGCCGCTCCTTGAGGTCGAGCGCCTCGTTGGACGAAATCACATGCTCGATGCCGGGGACATCGGGCGTCTCCGGCCAGCCGCCGACCGCGACCAGGATGTTTTCGGCGGTATAGCGCTTGCCGCCGACCTCGACCGTGTGCGGATCGACGACCACCCCGCGGCCGTCGACGTTCTGCACCTTCGCGTTCTTCAGCATGTTGACGTTGATCTGGGGCAGGCGGTCGAGCTCCTTGTCCTTGGCCTCGATCAGCGCCCCCCAGTCATGCGTCGCCGGCGGCACGCTCCAGCCGAAGCCGGGGGCATCCGCGAAAGCCTCGGCAAATTGCGAGCCGTAGACCAGGAGCTTTTTCGGCACGCAGCCGCGCAGGACGCAGGTGCCGCCGATGCGCAGATCCTCGCAGATCGCGGTGCGCGCGCCATAGGCGCCGGCGCGGCGCGTCCCGGCGACGCCGCCCGAGCCGGCGCCGATCGTGAAGAGGTCGAAATCATAGCGGGGCATGGCACGAAACTCCTGAGGGAGAACGCTCTTGTCCTTCTGGTTGTCACAACCCGGTGTAAGCTGCAAGCGCCGTCACATGGCACGGCGCGCAAAGGAGGGGGGATCACATGCAATACCTGGTCGAGGGCACCGGCGGCCCGGGCTTCGGCTCTCCGGCCGAGACGAGGGCCGTGCTGGAAAACACGATCCTTCCCGACTTCGAGATCCTGACGAAGATGGAGGCCGAAGGGAAAATCCTCGCCGGCGGGCTGCGGGTCGGCGACCGCGCTTTCGTCTTCATCATCGAGGCCGGCGACAATGACGAGGCCGATCGGATCGTCCGGGCGATACCGTTCTGGGGCCTGCTGCAATGGAAAGTGACGCCGCTGCAAAGCGTCGCCCGCCGCGCCGCGATCGAACGCGCCAACCTCGCGGCGCTCAAGTCCGGCTGATCCGGGCTTATTTTCCCACCCAGGCGGTGATGTCGAAATAGAGCGGCACGCGGGACTTGTCCGGCTTAATCATGCCGAGCAGGTCGTATTCGCGGTCGTTCTGTGCGACGCGCGTCTGGTATTCGATGTGCCAGGTCGGGAAGTGGCTGGCGATATAGGCGTGCTCGGCGACGACACCGTGAAACTCGTCGGCGATGCCGGGCAGGACGATCGCCGTCGCGGTGCTGGCGCCGCCTGCCGCATCGGCCGGGGGCACCGGCTGGGCCTGCGCGGCGACGGCCCACATCAGCCAACAGGCGAGAGGGATCGCGGTCTTCACCTGGTTTTCCTCGAACCGTGAGCCGATAGCGATATCGCTGCGGGCGTCCGCGATTGCAACCA
>CAYOUO010000063.1:0-3659 GCA_964407155.1 uncultured Hyphomicrobiales bacterium
GGCGCCGACGCCTTCGCCTTGACCTGGGTTCCGGTCAGGCCGTTGGAGCCGGGCACCAGGTCGAACTTGTTGACCGCGTGGTATTTGTCGGCGGATTCGGTCTCGAACGGATGGCCGTGGCCCTTCTGCGTCACGACGTGGATCAGCACCGGGCCCGGCTCCGTCGAATCGCGGACGTTCTTCAGCACCGGTAGAAGATGGTCGATGTTGTGGCCGTCGATCGGCCCGACATAATAGAAGCCGAGCTCCTCGAACATCGTGCCGCCCGTCCAGAACGAACGCGCGAATTCCTCGGTCAGCTTCGCCTTGTCGCGGAAGAAGCGCGGCAGCCAGCCGACGAGGTTCTTTCCGAACTGGCGCAGCCGCCGGTAGGTGCGCCCCGAGACGAGACGCGCAAGGTGTGCCGACACCGCGCCCACGGGCGGCGCGATCGACATGTCGTTGTCGTTCAGGATGACGATGAGCCGCGACTTGAGGTGCCCAGCATTGTTCATCGCCTCGTAGGCCATGCCCGCCGACATCGCGCCGTCGCCGATCACCGCGATGACGTTGTTGTCCTTGCCTTCGAGATCGCGCGCCACGGCCATGCCGAGCGCCGCGGAGATAGAGGTGGAGGAGTGACCCGCGCCGAACGCGTCGTAGGCGCTCTCCGCGCGCCGCGTGAAGCCGGACAGACCCTCGGGCGCCCTCAGCGTGCGGATGCCACCCCGCCGTCCGGTCAGAATCTTGTGCGGATAGGCCTGATGGCCGACGTCCCAGACAAGCCGGTCGCGCGGCGTGTCGAACACGTAATGCAGCGCCACGGTGAGCTCGACGACGCCGAGGCCGGCGCCGAGGTGGCCACCGGTCACCGATACCGCCGAGATGGTTTCGCGCCGCAACTCGTCAGCCAGCGCCGGCAGCTGCGATTCTGGCAGTTTGCGCAAGTCGTCCGGCGTCTCGATCTGGTCGAGCAGGGGGGTCGCGAGGTCGCCGCTCAAGATGGCTGAAATCCGCTGGCAAGGCCGGTTTGGCCAACAATCCTTACACCCGGCCCGGTACCCGGGGAACCTCTTAAACGCTGCGCTCGAGTCCTTTTTGCGGCGGGTGGCCCGGTCGTCCCGAAGGGCTATTCCGGCAGCGGAACGAAGTCCTTCTCGTCGCCGAAAACCTTGTCGAAACGGCCGTTCTTCCAGTCGGCCTTGGCCGCCTCGATGCGCTCCTTCGAGGAAGAGACGAAGTTCCACCAGATGTGCCGCCGCCCATCCATCGGCTCGCCGCCGAGGAGGATGAGCCGTGCCGCCGTCACCGCCCGGATCGCCATGCCTTCGCCGGGCTTGAACACGATCAGCCGGCCGGGCTCGAACACGTCGCCGCCGACCTCGATCGTGCCCTCGGCGAGGTAGGCGGCCCGTTCCTCATGGGTGGCGTCGAGCGGCAGCGCCGCACCCGCCCTGAGCGTCACATCGGCGAAGAACATCTCGCTGAAGGTCGCGGTTGGCGCACGCTCGCCATAGAGCGAACCGACGGCCAGCCGCACGCTCGCGCCGTCACCCTCGATCACCGGCAGCGCATCCTTGCCATGATGAAAGAAGCTCGGCGGTGCCTCTTCCCGATCCTTCGGCAGCGCCACCCACATCTGGAAGCCGTAGGAGCGCACCAGCTTGCCGCGCAGCGCCTCGGGTCCGCGTTCGGAGTGGGCGATGCCGCGTCCGGCCGTCATCCAGTTCACGTCGCCCGGGCGGATCGGCTGTTCGCTGCCGATCGAATCGCGATGCACGATCGCGCCGTCGTAGAGGTAAGTCACGGTGGCGAGCCCGATGTGCGGATGCGGGCGCACGTCGAACTTCTCCGACGAGATCATCTCGGCCGGGCCGAAGTGGTCGAGGAAGATAAACGGGCCGACCATCTGCCGCTGGGCCGCGGGCAGCGAGCGCTTGACCATGAAGGCGCCGATGTCGCGCAGGCGCGGCACGATGATGGTGTCGATGGCGTCGGCGGCGGCGATGTCGCCGAATTCCGGATCGGGCAGGGGCAGGCGGCGCATCGTATGGCTCCGCGCGGATGGGTTCTGCCCGCAAATATAAGCGTGACCCGAGGCGCGGACCACCCGAGGCGCGAAACGGCGAGCTACTCCCCGTCGAGCGGCTCGATGCCCTGCGGCTTGCCGTCCGGCGACAGGCGGATTTTCTCGACGCGCGCCTCGGCCTCCTTGAGCAGCGCCGCGCAGCGTGCCTTCAGCGCCTCGCCGCGTTCGTAGATGGCGATCGATTCGGCGAGCGGCACGTCGCCGCGCTCCAGCCGGCCGACGATCTGCTCGAGTTCGGCGAGCGCCTTCTCGAAGGTCATCTCGTCGATCGCCACCACGTTCGTGCCCTTGGCGTCCGCCATCGCTTTTCCCGGCATTGTTGGGGTCCGTCAGGCCGTCATCAGCTTCGCCACGTGCGCGGCGACTGATCCGGCCAGTCCGGTGAGATCATAGCCGCCTTCGAGCAGGCTGACGACCCGCCCACCGCAATGGCGCGCGGCAAGCTCCATCACCGCTTCCGTCGCCCAGGCGAAGTCTTCTTCCCGGAAGTTGAGTCCGGCGAGCGGGTCGCGCCAGTGCGCGTCGAAGCCGGCAGAGATGAGGATGAGATCGGGCGCGAAGCCATCGACCGCCGGCAGAATCTTCTCACGCATCGCCGCGGCAAACGCCGTTCCGTCGGCACCGGCGGGCAGCGGCGCGTTGAAGATGTTGCCGGCGCCGGTTTCGGACTCGGCGCCAGTGCCCGGGTAGAGCGGCATCTCGTGCGTCGAGCCGTAGAGGACGGTCGGATCTTCCCAGAAGATCGCCTGCGTGCCGTTGCCGTGGTGAACGTCCCAGTCGACGATCGCGATGCGCCCGGCGCCATGCTTATTCTGCGCGTGCCGCGCCGCGATGGCGACGTTGTTGAACAGGCAGAAACCCATCGGCCTGTCGGTCTCGGCATGATGTCCGGGCGGCCGGCAGGCGACGAAGGCGTTCGCGGCGCGGCCTTCCATGACGACGTCCACCGCGTCGCAGGCCGAGCCGGCGGCACAGAGCGCGACCGAGAAGCTTTCCGGGCTGAGATACGTGTCCGCCTCGATCTGCGCGATGCCTTCGGCCGGCATCACGGAGCGCAGCTCGCGCACGTAGGCTTCGGTGTGAGCCGCCAGAACCTGGTCGGGTTCGATGCTGGTCGCTTCGCTGCGGATCAGGGAGGCGAACTGCGGTTCCGCCAGCGCGGCGGCGATCGCGGCGAGTCGCTCCGGCCGCTCCGGATGTCCGCGGGGCACGCGGTGCTGCCGGAAAACGGTGTCTTCGATCAGGAGTGTGGCCAATGCTTCTCTCGGCGTTGTCGTACGTTGCCTCGCCACACCGGACGAACAGCGCACGCCATTGCGTTCAATCTTTGGCGGCCGCAGGCCGACTCAGGCTCAGCCTTTCCTCTGGATATAGGCCTGCAGCGCATCGCGGGCCGCCGGCGACTTGAGCAGCTCGGAGAACCGCACCGCCTCCTGGTCGATCTGCTGCGCCACCTCGCGTCGCTCGCCGCGCATGAGGCGCCGCGCGGCGCGTATGGCTTCGGGCGGCTTGGCGGCGAGCGCGTAGGCGGCGTCGCGGCCGGCGCTTTCCACCTCTTCCGGCGGCACGATGCGGTTGACGAGGCCCGCCT
>CAYOUO010000064.1:0-4036 GCA_964407155.1 uncultured Hyphomicrobiales bacterium
GATGACGCCGATCTCGTCGGGAAGGCGAACGCGGCGGGACCGCGTTTCTCGTGCCGCGACCGGGCGCTGCGCTGCCGTCGAAGGGATGTTATCGCTCATGGAATGCTCTCTGCCCTCGCTTCGCGATGGATTGCCTCCGCCTGAACCGGCTGGCCGGTGTTGATCAAATGAAGAAGAGCGCGGCTGGTAATTTCCCCGCCGCCGAGTTCGCCCACCAGCCGGCCGCGATACAGCACCAGCACACGATCACAGAGGCCGATGAGTTCCGGGAGTTCCGTCGAGCTCAGGACGACAATGCCGCCGGCGGCCGCCATTTCCCGCACGAGCACGTAGATCTCCCGCTTGGCGCCAATGTCGACCCCGCGCGTGGGGTCGTCGAGGAGAAAGACCTGCGGGCCGATCTCGAGCCACTTGCCGATGACGATCTTCTGCTGGTTGCCACCGGACAGTTCCTTCGCCAGCGACAGCGGCGAATTCGCCTTGATACGCAGCTGCGCCATCTGCCGACTGGCGCGTTCCCGCGCGAGTTTCTGGCCGTACCAGGAAAGCGCGCCCTTCTGTGCGCCGAAAATGACCTGGCTGATGTTGAACAGGATGCTTTTGTCCAGCATCAGGCCGTTCCGCCGCCGGTCGCCGGGGACCAGGCAAATGCCGCGGCGGGCGGCATCCGTCGGGCTATGCGGCAGGCCGGCGCCGTCGGGATAGCGGACCGTTCCGGCGCGCGCCTTCTCCGTGCCGAACAGGATCGCCAGAAGACTGGCGACGCCCGAGCCCTCGAGTCCCGCCAGGCCAACGACCTCGCCGGCACGGGCCGAGAAACTGATGTCGTGGAGCTGCGACGAAACCAGACCGGAGACGGAGAGTTCCTTCGCAGACAGATCGACGCGCGGAGATAACGGGGGAGGAAAGAGTTCCTCCTGATGGACGCCGATCATGCCCTCGATCACCGCCGGAATGGTTACATCGCCGATATTCGCCGTGAACACATCGCGGCCGTTGCGCGTAACGGTGACGCGGTCGGAGATGGCGAAAACTTCTTCCAGACGGTGCGACACGTAAAGAACCGTCGTCCCCCGCGTCGACAGACTTTTCAGTATCGCGAACAGACGCTCCGTCTCGCGATGGCTCAAGGCGGAATTCGGCTCGTCGAGAATGAGAAGACGCGGTGCCTCCAGCAGGACACGGCAGAGTTCGACCAGTTGCTGCTCACCGATCGTCAGCGAACCCACCAGCGCGTGGACGTCAACGGCGAGGCCAAGACGGTCGAGCATGTCCCGGCTCTCGTCCTCCATGACCCGGGTGGAGACAAGACCGTGCCGCACGGGCTCGCGATTGACAAACAGGTTGGCAAGCACCGAGCGCTCGGGGAAAAGGCTGAGTTCCGGATAGACGAGGCCGATGCCGCGGCGGCGCGCCGCCTGCGGCGAGCCGTGCTCGATTTCCTCACCATCGAAGACAATCTTGCCGCCGTCCTGCCGCTGGGCGCCGGCGAGGATCTTCATCAACGTTGACTTGCCGGCACCGTTCTCGCCGACCACGGCGTGGATCGTTCCCGGGGAAACGTCGAGGCTCATGTCGGCTATTGCCACCACACCGCCGAAGCGCTTGGCGAGGTGGCGAACCGAAACGAGTGGCGCACCGTCGTTCATGGCATAAGAAAGGGCGGCGGGTTCGCCGCCGCCCTCTCCGTTGATCTTTTCCCGTCTGGCAACGCGGTTATTCGCCCTCGGCAGAGATCGGCGCCGGTGCCTTGGCCAGGAAATCGGGCGTCAGCGTCTTCGTCCACGCCTTGTAGTAATCGGCGGTGGCCTTCGGATCGCCCGCCATCGCCTGTGCCTGGTCGTAGGTGACCGCCGGCAGACCGTTGCCCATGTCGACGCTGTTCGCGGTCACTTCCTGCGTGCCCGAGTTATAGAAGCCCGGCCCGGGGACTGTCTTCGACTTGATGGCGTTGATCAGGATGGCGATTGGCAGGTAGCCCTGGACGAAGGCGCTCTGACCAAGCGTGATGTAGGCGTGGCCGCCCTTGATCGCCGCAAGGTTCTCCGCCGTCAGGTCGTAGCCGCCGGCAACGAACTTGTCGCCGTTCGCGGCATTGAGCTTGCCGAGGCTGGCGACGTCGGGCGCGCAGAGCCCAATGAGCGCCTTGGCATCGGGATTGGCGGCATAGAGTTGCTCCCAGTGATTGTAGTTCTCGACCGCCGAGACCTTGACGTCGAACGGCCCGAGCACCTTCAACCCGGGAGCAGCCTTGAGCGATTCCTCAACGCCCTTGGCGCGGTTCTCGAGCACCGGGAAGCCGGGGAAGCAGTTGCCGATGATGACGGTGCCGGTCGCCGATGCACCGCCGAGCTTGTCGACGATCGCCTTGCCGAGGATGCGGCCGCTCTGCGTCGACTTCTCACCGACGTAGGGTGCATTGACCGACGCGCCAAGCAGATTGAACTGCACGATCGGCACGCCGCTCGCGATAATTTCATTCAGGCCCTTGGCCATCGATTCACCGGGAACCGACGTGGCGACGCCCTGGACACCGGAGTTGACCAGATCCTGGACCGCCTTCAGTTCCGCTTCGGGATCGCCGCCGGCGTTCTGCGAAACGGTCAGCGTTGCGCCGAGATCGTCAGCCGCTGCCTGGGCGCCATCGACGATCTGCTGGATGAACGGGTTGCCCTGAGCATGGGCGACGATGCCGACCTTGATCGCGTCGGCGGCGCGGACGCCGGAGACCGACACGGCCAGGGCAAAGACCGCCGATGCCATCAGTTTTGCGGTATTCGAATTCATTGCATTCCTCCCTTGGACGATATCCAGAAATATTCCTGCTCTCGGATCAGACGGCAGTCAGCCCGCCGTCCACCATCACAATCGAACCCGTCATGTAGGACGCATCATCCGACGCGAGGAATGCGATGGCGCCCGCCATCTCTTCGGGCTGGGCACCGCGTTTCAACGGGATCGAGGCGACCAGCGGACCGTAAACGGCCGGATCGGCGACCAGTTCAGCCACGATCGGCGACAGGGTGAACCCTGGCACCACGACATTTACGCGAATGCCTTCGGGCGCGTAATCAACGGCCATGACGCGGGCCATGCCATGCACGCCGCCCTTGCTCGAACTGTAGGCGATGCTCTGCGGCGTGACCCCGAACATGCCCGTCGGCGAGCCGGTAATGACGACGCATCCTTTTTTCGCGGTGGAACGGATCGCATTGATGCCGTGCTTGCAGGCGAGATACATGCCCGTCAGGTTCACCCCGACGATCTCATCCCAGACCGGCTTCTGCAGGACGCCGACCTTGCCGTCGCGCTCAGCGGAAAAGATGCCGGCATTTGACACCAGAATATCCAGGCGACCGAACTCCTTCACGACGCGCCTGAATGCGGCTTCGACCTGATCCTCCTGCGACACGTCGACATGGATGGAAATAGCGCGGCCGCCGGCGTCGCTGATCTCGCGGGCGACGGCAGCAGCAGCCGCCTCGTTCCGGTCCATTACCGCGACGCTGCAGCCTTCCTCGCCGAAACGCTTGGCGCCGCCGCGACCTATCCCGGAACCGCCGCCGGTGACCGCCGCGATCTTCCCTTTCAATCCTCGCATTCGCCCCTCAACCACTCGGAGTGGGCCCAGATCAAGCGTTTGATTAACATCGTTTCAAAGCTCGCTGTCAATCTTTCCCGAGACTTTGCGCGAGATGGGACGACCTCGCGGCGGTATCGTTTCCACGGATCGTGGTCAGGCAACTTCAGCCCGCTTGAAATGACGTTCGAGATTGCTGACGTCGGTCGCCAGTTTCTCGACGTGGTCGTAATCGCGAACCCGAAGCGAGCGCGAAAGACGACCGTCGGCAATCACCAGCACCCGGTCCGCCGCCTCGAACACTTCCAGCACTTCCGTGCAGAAAATGACCGCTGCGTTACCCGCGCCGGCAAAGTCATCCAGCAAACGATAAATCTCGCGCTTGCTTTGCACATCGACGCCGCGCGTCGGCTCCTCAAGCAGGATCAGACGCGGCTCGCACACCAGTGCCTGCGC
>CAYOUO010000065.1:0-8141 GCA_964407155.1 uncultured Hyphomicrobiales bacterium
AACCGCTTCCAGCCCGAGCCCATCCGTGTAAGGGCGCCGTCCGATGGCGACCAGAACGACGTCGGCCTCGAGCGTTTCCGCAGCGCCGCCGGCAGCCGGCTCGACGATAACCTTCAGCGACTTGCTCTTGCCGTCGACCGAGGCGACCTTGCTGGACAGCTTGAACGCGATCCCCTGCTTCTGAAGCAGGCGTTGTGTCTGCCTGGCGACCTCACCATCCATGCCCGGCAGGATGCGGTCCAGAAACTCAACCACCGTGACCTCGGCGCCGAGCCGCCGCCACACCGAGCCGAGCTCAAGGCCGATGACGCCGGCGCCAATCACGATCAGGCGGCCCGGCACCTGCGGCAACGTCAGGGCACCGGTGGAGGTGACCACGCGCTTCTCGTCAATCTCAACTCCCTTCAGCGGCATCGATTCCGAGCCCGTTGCAATCACGATGGTCTTCGCCGCGATGGTCTGGCTGCTGCCGTCGGCGGCCGTAATCTTCACCTGACCGGGCGCGGGAATGGAACCGGTTCCGCGGTGTGCATCGATCTTGTTCTTCTTGAACAGGAAGGCGACACCGGACGTGTTCGCCTCCACCACGGAATCCTTGTGCCCCATCATCGTCTTGAGATCGAGCTTCGGGGTGCCGACCTTGATGCCAAAGCTCTCGAACCTGTGCCCTGCCTGCTCGAACATCTCGGAAGTGTGCAGGAGCGCCTTGGACGGAATGCAGCCGATGTTGAGGCAGGTGCCGCCGAAGGTCGGCATCTTCTCCACGACCGCGACCTTCAACCCAAGCTGGGCGGCCTTGATCGCCGCCACGTAACCGCCAGGGCCGGAGCCGATCACCGCGAAATCATAGGAGGCAGGCACGATCTACTCCGCAAAGGTAGGACGAACTGGCTTGAACTGCGCTCGCAGTGCGCCGCGACAGGCGCCCCGCTGCAGTCGAAGGAGGCTGCTAAAGGTCGAGAACCATCCGCTGCGGATCTTCGAGCCCCTCTTTGACACGCACGAGGAAGGTCACCGCCTCGCGGCCGTCGACGATGCGATGGTCATAGGAAAGCGCGAGATACATCATCGGACGGACTTCGACCTTGCCGTCGACCACGACCGGCCGCTCCTGAATCTTGTGCATGCCGAGAATGCCCGACTGAGGTGCATTCAGGATCGGCGTCGACATCAGCGAACCGTAGATGCCGCCGTTGGTGATCGTAAAGGTGCCGCCCTGCATCTCTTCGATCTTGAGTTCGCCGTCGCGCGCCCGCTTGCCATAGGAGGCAATCGTCTTCTCGATGTCGGCGAGCGAGAGATAGTCGGCCTCCCGCACCACCGGAACGACCAGCCCCTTATCGGTGCCGACCGCGATGCCGATGTGATAGTAGTTCTTGTAGACGATGTCCTGACCGTCAATCTCGGCATTGACCGCCGGAATCTCCTTCAGCGCCTGAATGCAGGCCTTCACGAAGAAGCCCATGAAGCCGAGCTTCACGCCGTGCTTCTTTTCGAAGAGCTCGCGGTACTCGGTCCTCAGCGCCATCACCTTCGACATGTCGACCTCGTTGAAGGTCGTCAGCATGGCCGCGGTGTTTTGGGCATCCTTCAGCCGCCGCGCGATCGTCTGCCGGAGGCGCGACATGCGCACCCGCTCCTCGCGAGCCGCGTCGTCAGGCAGAGACGGCGCGCGCATCGCGGCCGGCGTAGCAGGAGATGGCGCCGCTGCGATCTGCGCTGACAGCGCATCGGCCTTGGTAACGCGCCCCTCCTTGCCGGTACCGGCAACACTGGCCGGCGCGATGTTCTTCTCCGCCAGAATCTTCTTCGCTGCCGGCGAAGCTCCATTCGCTCCGGCGGCGGGTTGCCCGGCGGGCGCTCGCGGCGCGGTCTCCTCGGCGCCCGCGCCAATCGCACGGGTGGTTGCAGTCTTCACGTCGGGTTTGCTGGTGGCAGCCGGGGCCGGCGCCGGGGCGGCCTTTGCAGCAGCGGCGTCCGGATTGATCGAGCCCAGCAGCGCCCCGATCCCGACCGTGGTGCCGTCCTTCGCTTCGATCGAGGTGATGACACCTGCCGTGGGCGCAGGCACTTCGAGCGTCACCTTGTCGGTTTCCAGCTCAACCAGCGGCTCGTCTGCCTTCACCGCATCGCCGACCTTCTTCAGCCACTGACCGACGGTTGCCTCGGTGACCGATTCTCCCAAGGTGGGAACCCGGATTTCGGTAGCCATGTCTCAGTGTCCCCGTTGTCGCCTATCCGGCGAAGGCCTCTTCAAGGAACGCGTTGAGCTGCGCGAGATGCTTCGCCATCAGGCCGGTGGCGGTCGCCGCCGCCGCGGCGCGTCCCACATAACGCGGCCTTGCCGCCTTGGCGCCGACCTGGGCAAGCACCCATTCGAGATATGGCTCGACGAATGTCCAGCCGCCCATGTTCTTCGGCTCTTCCTGACACCAGACGATTTCGGCGTCGCGGAAGCGCGACAGCTCATTGATCAGCGCCTTCGCCGGGAACGGATAGAGCTGCTCGACGCGCAGCAGGTAGACATCATTGATGCCGCGCTTCTCACGTTCTTCATAAAGGTCGTAGTAGACCTTGCCGGAGCAAAGGATTACGCGGCGGATCTTCTCGTCCTTGGCGAGCTTGATCTTCTCGCCCTTGAGATATTCCGCGTCGTCCCACAACAGCCGGTGGAACGACGATTCCGGCCCGAACTCCGCCAGCTTCGACACTGCCCGCTTGTGGCGGAGCAGCGATTTCGGCGTCATCAGGATGAGCGGCTTGCGGAAATCACGCTTGAGCTGCCGCCGCAGGGCATGAAAATAATTCGCCGGCGTCGTCAGGTTGGCGACCTGCATGTTGTCTTCCGCACAAAGCTGCAGGTATCGCTCAAGCCGCGCCGAGGAATGGTCAGGGCCCTGACCCTCATAGCCATGTGGAAGCAGGCACACCAGGCCCGACATCCGCAGCCACTTCTTCTCGCTCGATGAAATGAACTGGTCGAAGACGACCTGCGCGCCGTTGGCGAAATCACCAAACTGCGCTTCCCAGAGGGTGAGCGCGTTGGGCTCAGCCATCGAGTAGCCGTACTCGAAGCCGAGCACCGCCTCCTCAGACAGCATCGAATTGATCACCTCGAAGCGCGCAGCGCCATTCGCAAACGCGTTGAGCGGGATAAACCGCTCCTCGGTGTCCTGATCGAATAGCACGGAGTGACGTTGCGAAAACGTGCCGCGCTCGACGTCCTGGCCAGACAGCCGGATCGGATGCCCATCCTTCAGCAGCGACGCGAAGGCCAGCGATTCGGCGGTGGCCCAATCGATCCCCAAGCCCGCATCTATCGCCTTGCGGCGCGCCTCGACGAAGCGCGCGACCGTCTTGTGCAGAGCGAAGCCTTCGGGGAGCTCGGTGAGCGTCCTGCCCATCGTCTTGAGCTCGTCCAGGGCAACGCCGGTGTCGCCGCGACGAGGCGCATCGCCCGTCTCTGCCGACTTCAGGCCCGACCACGCGCCGTCGAGCCAATCGGCCTTGTTCGGACGGTAATTGAGCCCGGCCTCGTATTCCGCGTCGAGTTTCGCGCGCCAGTCGGCCTTCGTCCGGTCGATCTCTTCAGCTGTCAGCAGCCCCTCCGCCACCAGCTTGTCGCCGTAAATCTCGACGGTCGTCGGATGGTTGCCGATCGCCTTGTACATCAGCGGCTGGGTAAACGCGGGCTCATCGCCTTCGTTGTGGCCGTGCCGACGGTACGAGAACATGTCGACCACCACCGGCTTGTGGAACTTCTGCCGGAACTCCGTGGCGATCTTCGCGGCGTAAACCACCGCTTCGGGATCGTCGCCGTTGCAGTGGAAGATGGGTGCCTCCACCATCTTGGCGACGTCCGACGGATAGGGCGAGGAACGCGCAAAGCGCGGATTGGTGGTGAAGCCGATCTGGTTGTTGATGATGAAGTGGACGGAACCGGCGGTGCGGTGGCCACGCAGGCCAGAAAGTCCCAGACACTCCGCTACCACGCCCTGGCCGGCGAACGCCGCATCGCCGTGCAGCTACAGCGGCAGAACGCGCTCGCGCTGTGAAAGGGGAACGACGTCGCCGCGCGGCTGATCGGCACGCTTGTCCTGCTTGGCCCGCGCCTTGCCGAGGACGACCGGATCGACGATTTCGAGATGCGACGGATTTGCGGTCAGCGACAGGTGCACCTTGTTGCCGTTGAACTCGCGATCCGACGACACGCCGAGGTGATACTTGACGTCACCCGACCCCTCCACTTCATCCGGCGAAGAGGAGCCGCCCTTGAACTCGTGAAAAATGGCGCGATGCGGCTTGCCCAGCACATTGGCGAGCACATTGAGCCGCCCGCGGTGAGCCATGCCGACGACGATCTCCTCAACGCCGAGTGCGCCCCCGCGCTTGATGATCTGCTCCAGCGCCGGGATCAACGACTCGGACCCATCGAGGCCGAAGCGCTTGGTGCCGGTGAACTTGGCGTCGCAGAACTTCTCGAATCCTTCTGCCTCCACCAGCTTGTTGAAAATCGCCTTCTTGCCTTCCGGCGTGAACGCGATGCCCTTGTCGACGCCTTCGATGCGCTCCTGAATCCATGCTTTCTCCTCCGGGTTGGAGATATGCATGAATTCGATGCCGAGGGTCGAGCAGTACGTGCGCCGGAGAATCTCCACCATCTGGCGTACGGTGGCGAATTCCAGACCGAGCACGTTGTCGATGAAAATCTTGCGGTCGTAATCGGCTTCGGTGAAACCATAGCTCGCCGGGTCGAGCTCCGCCTCGTCGCCGGCGCTCTCAAGCTGCAGCGGATCGAGATTGGCGTGGAAATGACCGCGCATGCGGTAGGCGCGGATCATCATCAGGGCGCGAACCGAATCCCGCGTCGCCTGACTCACGCCGGCGTCGCTTATTTCACTGCCGCGCTTCTCGACTCCGGCCTTGATCTTTTCGGCGGTTTGCGCTGCGATTGTGCGCCAGTTGCCGTCGAGGGCGGAGGTCAGCTCACCGTTGAGCACCGGCGGCCAGTCGGCCCGCTGCCACGACGGCTTTGCGTCCGTCTCCGGTGCGTCCTTCAAGCCCTCGAAGAAGGCGCGCCACTCGGCGTCGACCGACTTGGGGTCACGCCGGTATCGCTCCTGGATTTCTTCGAGATAAGGCGCATTGGCGCCGTAGAGGAAGGAAGTCGCCGCGAAAGCCTCGTTCGCGTCCTGGCGTGCCATTCACTTGGTTCGCAGGGGGTCGACCCTGCGCTCTCATTTTTGCGCGGCCACGCGCCACGCTCTATCGCCCGTAAGGCTGCAAATCAACGACTGATTTCGCCTATATGTCGGTCGAAACCGTTACTGCTTCAAGACTTCAACGAGCGTTCTGCCGATGCGCGCGGGCGAATCGGCAACCGTGATCCCCGCCGATCGCATGGCCTCGATCTTGTCCCCCGCACCACCGTGGCCGCCAGAAATGATGGCACCTGCGTGCCCCATGCGGCGGCCGGGCGGCGCCGTCCGGCCAGCGATGAAGCCAACCACCGGCTTGCGACGGCCGCGTGACGCTTCGTCCTTCAGAAAGCGGGATGCAGTTTCTTCAGAGTTACCGCCGATCTCGCCGATCATCACAATCGAGTGAGTGGCCGCATCGGCGAGCAGCATTTCCAGCACTTCGACAAAATCCATACCCTTGACCGGATCGCCGCCGATGCCGACGGCGGTGGTCTGGCCGAGCTTTTCGGCAGTCGTCTGGAACACCGCTTCGTAAGTCAGCGTGCCCGACCGCGACACGATCCCGACCGAACCGACCGAAAAGATATTTCCGGGCATGATGCCGATCTTGCACGCGCCCGAGGTCATGACGCCGGGGCAGTTTGGCCCGATGAGCCGGCTCTTCGAGCCGATGAGCGCGCGGTGCACCTTGACCATATCGAGGACGGGAATGCCCTCGGTGATGCATACGATAAGCGGAATTTCGGCCGATATCGCCTCGAGGATCGCGTCGGCTGCGAACGGCGGCGGGACGTAAATGACCGTCGCGTGCGGCTTCGTGGCGTTGACTGCCTCAAGAACGGTATCGAACACCGGCAGACCGAGATGCTGCTGGCCGCCCTTTCCGGGCGATACGCCGCCGACCATCTTCGTGCCGTAAGCGATCGCCTGCTCGGAATGGAACGTGCCGTTCTTGCCGGTGAATCCCTGGCAGATGACCCTGGTGTCGGCGTCGATGAGGATGGACATCAGCCGGCCACCTTCTTTACCGCCGCGACCACCTTCTGGGCGGCGTCGTCGAGATCGTCGGCAGGTATGACGTTGAGACCGCTGTCGCGGATGATCTTCTTGCCGAGCTCGACATTGGTGCCCTCGAGCCGAACGACGAGCGGCATCTGCAGGCCGACTTCTTTCACGGCAGCGAGGATGCCTTCGGCCACCACGTCGCAGCGCATGATGCCGCCGAAGATGTTGACGAGAACGCCCTTAACTTTCGGGTCGGCGGTGATGATCTTGAATGCGGCGGTCACGCGCTCCCTGGTTGCGCCGCCGCCGACATCGAGAAAGTTCGCCGGCTCTGCGCCGTAGAGCTTGATGATGTCCATCGTCGCCATGGCCAGCCCGGCGCCATTGACCATGCAGCCTATGGTGCCGTCGAGCGCGACGTAGTTGAGCTCGTTCTTCGACGCCTCGATTTCCTTGGGGTCTTCTTCCGTCTCATCGCGCAACGCCGCGATGTCCGGATGACGGAACAGGGCGTTGTCGTCGAAACCGATCTTGGCATCGAGGCAGATCAGCTTGCCGTCCTTCGTCACAACCAACGGGTTGATCTCGAGAAGGCTCATGTCCTTGGCGATGAACGCGGCATAGAGCGACTTGACCAGCGCGGCGCCAGCCTTCACCTGATCGCCCTTCAGGCCGAGCGCATAAGCGATGGTCTGGCCGATGTGCTGGCTGTAGCCGGCAGCCGGATCGACACTGACCGCCACGATCTTGTCGGGTGTCGTTGCCGCCACTTCTTCGATGTCCATGCCTCCGGCCTGCGAGGCGATGAAGGAGACTCGGCCGGTGGCGCGATCGACCAGGCAGGAGATGTAGAGTTCCCGGGCAATGTCCGAGCCGTCCTCGATGTAGAGGCGGCGCACGACCCGGCCCTCCGGCCCGCTCTGCTTGGTGACGAGAGTGTGGCCGAGCATCTGGCGGGCGTGAGCGACAAGCTCGTCAACCGACTTAGAGATCCGGACGCCGCCTTTGTCGCCGGCGTCCTTCTCCTTGAAGCGGCCCTTGCCGCGCCCGCCGGCGTGAATCTGCGCCTTGGCCACCCACACGGGACCGCCGAGTTCACGCGCGGCCTTTTCGGCATCGTCGGCGGAAAAAACCGGACTGCCACGCGCAACGGGGACGCCGAACTCCTTCAGGACCGCCTTGGCCTGGTACTCGTGGATGTTCATGCGCCCCCCGGGGGTCTCGACTGCTTGCCTGCCCGCTAGCTGGGCTGATGGAATTCTCCGGCCGCCTATGAGGCCAGCGCCGGCGCAATCTTGGAGCAGGCTTCGATAAGCCCGTCGACGGCCGCAACGGAGGAATCGAACATCGCGCGCTCGTTCTTGTTGAGGTCGATTTCGATGACGCGCTCAACGCCCTTGGCGCCGATGATCGCCGGAACGCCGATGTAGCGGTCGCGCACGCCGTACTCGCCCTTGAGCGACACCGCGCAGGGCAGCACGCGCTTCTTGTCGCGCAGGAAGGATTCCGCCATCGCGATCGCGGCATGCGCGGGCGCGTAGAAGGCCGAGCCGGTCTTGAGCAGACCGACGATCTCGGCGCCGCCGTCGCGCGTGCGCTGGACGATCTCCTCGATGCGCTGCTTGGTCGTCCAGCCCATCGAAACCAGGTCGGGCAACGGGATGCCGGCGACGGTGGAGTAGCGGGTGAGCGGCACCATCGAGTCGCCGTGGCCGCCGAGCACGAAGGCCGAAACGTCCTCGACCGAGACGTTGAACTCGCTGGCGATGAAGTAGCGGAAGCGCGCCGAGTCGAGCACGCCGGCCATGCCGACCACCATGTCCTTCGGCAGGCCGGAGAATTTCTGCAGCGCCCACACCATCGCGTCGAGCGGATTGGTGATGCAGATGACGAACGCCTTCGGTGCGTATTTCTTGATGCCGGCGCCGACCGGCT
>CAYOUO010000066.1:0-16735 GCA_964407155.1 uncultured Hyphomicrobiales bacterium
TCGCGTCCACATGCATGACGCCGAACCCGGTCGCCTCGAGCCGCGGCACCTCGAGGCAGCCGACCGTGACGTCGGCACCCGAATCGACGTGCTGCTGCAGCATCAATTCGTAGTCCATCTGGTAGATGTGATCGCCGGCGAGGATGACCATGTACTTCGGATCGTGCGCCTCGATGATGTCGATGTTCTGGTACACGGCATCGGCGGTGCCTTCGTACCAGTGCAGTTCGTCGATGCGCTGCGAGGCGGGCAGGATGTCGAAGCTCTCGTTGCGCTCGGGCCGGAGGAAGTTCCAGCCGCGCTGCAGATGCCGGATGAGGCTGTGCGCGCGGTACTGCGTGGCCACCGCGATGCGCCGGATGCCGGAATTAACCGCGTTCGACAGGGCGAAGTCGATGATGCGCGTCTTGCCCCCGAAGAACACCGCCGGCTTGGCGCGCTTGTCGGTGAGCTCCATGAGGCGCGAGCCGCGCCCGCCCGCCAGCACATAGGCAAGCGCATCGCGCGCCAGCGGCGCCGGTCTTATTATTTGCGCCATCCACTCCTCCCTAGGGCTGATGACTGAAGATGACTGTGGCCAGCGGCGGCACCGTTATTGTGGCGCTTGCCGGCTTGCCGTGCGAAGGCTTGTTCAACGCCTCAATGGCGCCGAAGTTTCCCATGCCGGTGCCGCCGTAGGTCTTGGCGTCCGTGTTGATGCGCTCCACCCAGCGCCCGGCCCGCGGCAGCGGCAGTTCGTAATTGTGGTGCGGCACTGGCGTGAAATTGGTGACGACCGCGACCGGCGGATCGCCACCGCCGGAATGCCTGACCCAGGCGAACACCGAGTTGTCGCGGTCGTCGACCACCATCCACTCGAACCCGTCGCCTTCGCAGTCGCGGGCGTGCATCGCCGGGGCTTCGCGGTAGAGACGGTTGAGGTCGCGGATCAGGCGCTGGACACCGGCGTGCGGTCCCTTGTCCTGGTTGAGGAGATGCCAGTCGAGGCCGCGCGCCTCGTTCCACTCGTCCCAGGTGGCGAACTCCTGCCCCATGAACAGGAGCTTCTTCCCCGGATAGCCCCACATCAGTCCGTAGTAGGCGCGCAGCGTCGCGAACTTCTGCCAGGGATCCCCGGCCATCTTGCGCAGCAGCGTGCCTTTGCCGTGGACGACCTCGTCATGCGAGAGGGGCAGCACGAAATTCTCCGTGAACGCATACAGAAGCCCGAAGGTTATCTCGTCGTGGGAGTATTTTCGGTAAATCGGGTCCCGCGCCAGATATTTGAGCGTATCGTGCATGAAACCCATGTTCCACTTGAAGCCGAAGCCGAGCCCCCCGCTGCTCGCCGGCTGGGACACGCCCGGCCAGGCGGTCGATTCCTCCGCGATGGTCATGATGCCGGGATGGGCGCCGTAGGCGATCGAGTTCATGCGCTTCAGGAAAGCGACCGCCTCAAGGTTCTCGTTGCCGCCGTACTGATTGGGGATCCAGGCTCCGGGCTTGCGCGAATAATCGAGATAGAGCATCGATGCCACCGCATCGACGCGCAGCCCGTCGAGGTGAAACCGCTCCAGCCAGAAAAGCGCGCTGTTGGTGAGAAACGCCCCGACCTCACGCCGGCCGTAGTTGTAGATCGCGGTGTTCCAGTCGGGATGAAATCCCTTGCGCGGGTCGGCGTGTTCGTAGAGCGCGGTGCCGTCGAAACGGGCGAGACCATGCGGATCGGTCGGGAAATGCGCCGGCACCCAGTCGAGGATCACGCCGATGCCCGCGCGGTGCGCCGCATCGACGAAGCGCTCGAAGCCGTCGGGCGCGCCGAAGCGCGAGGTGGGCGCGAACAGCCCCGTCGGCTGGTAGCCCCACGACACATCGAGCGGGTGCTCGGTGATCGGCAAAAGCTCGATATGGGTGAAGCCGAGATCGACGATGTAGGGGATGAGTTCGGCCGCCAGTTCGTCGTAGGAGAGGAAGCTGCCGTCCTGATGCCGCCGCCACGACCCGAGGTGCGCCTCGTAGATCGTCATCGGCGAACGGCGATGATCGCGCGCCGCCCGCGCCGCGAGATAATCGCCGTCGGACCACGCGAACGTCGATGGCGCCGCGACGACCGATGCCGTCTTGGGGCGCCGCTCGGCGGTGAAGGCGAAGGGATCGGACTTGAGCGGCAACAGCCGCTTTGCCGCCGAAAGAATCTCGAACTTGTAGATCGTGCCGGGCTGCAGCTCGGGGATGAAGATTTCCCACACCCCGGTGCTCAGCCTGAGACGCATCACATGGCGGCGCCCGTCCCAGCCGTTGAAGTCGCCGACCACCGAAACCCGCGCCGCGTTCGGCGCCCACACGGCGAACTCCACACCGCGCGCGCCCTCGTGCTCCATGACGTGCGCGCCGAGCCGGTCGAACAGGCGAAGATGTGTTCCCTCCGCCGAATAGTAATCGTCCATCGGGCCGAGGACCGGTCCGAACGTATAGGGGTCGATGAAACTCCACTCGGCCTCGGCATTCGACGCCACGTAGCGCAGGGGCATGCGGCCGGAGAGGGCGACGGGCCCCTGGAAGAACCGGGTCTCCCGATAGCGGGCGAGTTCCCCCACCGGCGTTCCGTCGAGCGTGGTGGCCCGCACCCGTTCCGCGCCGGGCACCACGGCGCGCGCCACCCAGCCGCCTCCCGACGGCTGCAGGCCGAGGCGCCCGAAAGGGTCGCGGTGGCTGCCCTCGATCAGGGCAGCGATTTCCTTGTCGTTCAGAGGCTCCGCGGAACCCGTTCTGGCTTCACCCATCCGGCAATCATCGCACTGGAACACCCCAGATGTCGCGGGCATATTCGCGGATCGTACGGTCGGCCGAGAACCACCCAACGTTGGCGGTGTTGCGGATCGTCTTGCCGTACCAGGCCGACGGAGTGCGCCAGATGGCGTCGACCTGCCGCTGCGCCGCCTCGTAGGCGGCATAGTCCGCCGCGACCAGGAACCAGTCCGAAGTGAGCAGGTTGTCGACCAGCCCCTTGTAGCGGTTGCGGTCGTCCGGCGAGAAGGTGCCGGAGGCCACCGCGTCGATGACCTGCGCCAGTTGCGGGTTGGCGCTGACGATGGCCCGCGGATTGTAACCCGAGCGCCGCCGCTCCTCGACTTCCTCGGCGGTTAGGCCGAAGATGATGATGTTGTCCTCCCCCACCAGTTCGCGGAGTTCGACGTTGGCGCCGTCGAGGGTGCCGATGGTGAGCGCCCCGTTCAACGCAAACTTCATGTTGCCGGTGCCGGAGGCTTCCATGCCCGCCGTCGAGATCTGCTCGGAGAGGTCGGCCGCCGGAATGATCATCTCCGCCGCGCTGACGTTGTAGTTCGGGATGAACACGACCTTGATCAGTCCGCGCACCGCCGGGTCGCCGTTCACCACCTTGGCCACGTCGTTGGTCAGCTTGATGATCGTCTTGGCGAGCCAGTAGCTGGCCGCCGCCTTGCCGGCGAAGATGCGCACCCGCGGCACCCAGTCGCGCTCGGGGTGCGCCCTCACCGCGTTGTAGAGCGCGATCGTCTCCAGGATGTTGAGCAGCTGGCGCTTGTATTCGTGGATGCGCTTGGTCTGGATGTCGAACAGCGCCGACGGATCGACAGTGACGCCGACACGTTCGCGGATCATGCGCGCCAGCGCCGCCTTGTTGCCGCGCTTTACCGCCGCGAATTTCTCCTGGAACGCCGCATCGTCGGCATGGGCGTTGAGGTCGGCGAGCTTGTTCACGTCGTCGAGGAAGCCGTCGCCGATCGTGTCGCGGATGAGCTGCGTCAATCCTGGATTGGCCTGCATCAGCCAGCGCCGCGGCGTGATGCCGTTGGTCTTGTTGTTGATGCGGTCGGGAAAGAGCCGGTGCAGATCGTGGAACACCGTTTTCTTCATCAGCTCGGTATGCAGCGCCGACACGCCGTTGATCTTGTGCGACCCGACGAAGGCGAGGCTGCCCATGCGCACGCGGCGCCCGTTGTGCTCGTCGATCAGCGACAGCGCCGACATGAGATCCGCATCGGCCGACAGCTCCTTCCGCGCTTTCTCGAGCAGTTCGGCGTTGATCTCGTAGATGATCTGCATGTGGCGCGGCAAAAGCCGCTCGAACAGCGGCACCGGCCAGCTTTCCAGCGCCTCCGGCAGCAGTGTGTGGTTGGTGTAGGCGATCGTCTCGGTGGTGATATTCCACGCCTCCGCCCACGGTACGCCGTGGAGGTCGACGAGAATGCGCATGAGTTCGGCGACCGCGATCGAGGGATGCGTGTCGTTGAGATGGATCGCCGCCTTCTCGTGCAGGTTCGTCGGCGTGCCGAATTGCTGCACGTGGCGCCGCACGAGGTCCTGCAGCGACGCCGACACGAAGAAATATTCCTGCCGGAGCCGGAGCTCCTGTCCGGCCGGCGTCGAATCCGCCGGGTAGAGCACGCGCGTCAGCGTCTCCGCCTTGGTGCGTTCCGCCAGCGCGCCCGTGTAGTCGCCCCGGTTGAACGCCTCGAGGCTGATCGGATCGAGCGCGTGGGCGGTCCACAGGCGAAGCGTGTTCACGTGCGTCCCGCGCCAGCCGACGATCGGCGTGTCCACCGCGACCGCGACCGCCTGCTCGTCCGGCTTCCACGACTGGCGTGGCGGAGTGTCGGAATCGCCCGAATCGACCGCCTGCACCGAGCCGCCGAAGCCGATCTGGTAGGCGACCTCGCGCCGCTCGAACGCCCACAGGTTGCCGTACTCGAGCCAGTCCTCCGGCAGCTCGACCTGGTTGCCGTCGCGGATTTCCTGCTGGAAGAGCCCGTTGACGTAGCGGATGCCGTAGCCGTAGGCGGGGATGCCGACCGTCGCCATGCTTTCCATGAAACACGCCGCCAGCCGCCCGAGGCCGCCGTTGCCGAGCGCGGCATCGGGCTCCAGCGTCTCGATCATGTCGAGATCGACGTTCAGCCGCTTGAGCGCGGTGCGGATGGAATTGACCAGACCGAGGTTGCTCATCGCGTCGCGCAACAGGCGGCCGATGAGGAATTCCAGCGACAGGTAGTAGACCCGCTTCGCGCCATCCTTGTAGGCACGGCGCGTCGTTTCCATCCAGCGGTCGATGGCCCGGTCGCGCACCACCAGGATGGTCGCCGCCAGCCAGTCGTGCGACTTGGCGACGATAGGGTCCTTGCCGACGGAGTAGGTCAGTTTCTCGAGGATCTCGGCGCTCAGCCTCAGCGTTTCCGCATCCGTCGGGATCAACTGTTCGGGACTCGTGTCGTTCATGAATTCCTCGCCGGCGCCATCCGGACCCTAAGCTGTCTGCCCTTGCTTGTGCAATTTGCACACCACGGGGACTGACGTCGCAGCCCGCGGCCGGTCCGGGCGGCAGCAGGGCCCGGCGAGAAAAGCAGAGTATTGCGATAGGTATTAGAAGGTTCCGGCGGCGAGTTGCCGCGCCCCTTCTCTGGCCGCGTTCCCTAGACCTTGGCCGCAAGCGTCGCGGCAAAGCCCTCCAGCGTAGCCCGGCCGGCCTTGCCGATCAGGAGATACGCCCGGCCGTCGTCGGTCCAATAGACGATGTTGAACCCGTGGCGGACCTCGAACTGCACCGGCGCATCGGGTTTTTTCGCCGGAACGATGCAGAACGCGACCGGGCCCTGGCTCTCGGTGAGGTAGGCAAGCTGCGCCAGCGGCCGGCCGTCGAACGCAAAGAGATCGACCCGTTTCAGGGTGGCGCCGGTCAGCGCGAGATTCGCCGGCGTCAGCGGCACGGCGAGCTTCGCCGAGATCGTTTTGAGCTCGGCCGCAATCAGATCGGGCGCGTCCGGAATGGCGGCCAGTGTGTCGGTGGTTGTGAACCGCTGGTATTCGGCAACCTCCTCGCGCCAGTTGTGCTCGTCGTGCCCGGCCGGGGGCAGCAGGATCCATCCCGCGACAGCCCCGGCGACGAAAATCGCCAGGGCCGCCGCGATGGCCGGCGCGAAACGGAACGCGCGACGCGGCGGGCGCTGCCGCGCGCCTGTCCGCGCTGCCTCCAGAATCTCCGTGAGCCGGGGCTGCGGCGCCACCGTCTTCATCGCCTCGAATGCCGCGCCAAGCCCGTTCGTGCCCCGCCGCAGGCTCGCCAGCCGTGCTGCAAGCCCGGGCTCATTCTTCAGGCGCTCTTCCAGCGTCGCGCGCGAAGCGTCGTCGAGTTCGCCGTCGAGATAGGCGGTAAGCAGGAGATCATCCGGCGGAACACCCCCGGCCGTGCCTGCTGTTTCGCGTCCACCGCGCGGGGCGTCATGATCGCTCATGCGTCCAGTTCTCCAAGCCTGGACCGCGCCGCCGCCAGCCGGGACATGATCGTACCCGCCGGCACGCCAACCGCATCTGCGGCCTCCTTGTAAGTGTAGCCTTCGACGTAGACGAGATAGACGGCTTCCCTCTGTGCTTCAGGCAGGGCCAGAACCCGCCTTAACACCTCAGCCGCCGAAATATTCGTCTCGGTCTGCTTCAGCCCGTCGAAGACCAGCACCGCCTCGGCGTCCACCAGCCCCTGTCCCTGCCGCACCTTCTGCGACCGGATGTGATTGAGCCACACCGAACGCAGGATGGCGATCAGCCACCGATCGAGCCGCGTTCCCGCCTGGAACTGATGCTTCCGCTCGATCGCGCGCACGCACGTTGCCTGCACGATGTCCTCGGCGGTATCGCGATTGCCTGACAGCAGGATCGCATAGCGCCACAGCCGCGGCAGCTCCGCCGCGATTCCCCCCATCACTGGATCGTGATCTGCTGCCGCCATGTCACAATCGAATTGCTGGCCGAAGCCGGCTGTTTACACTGGGCGAGCTTATCTCAACTCGCTGCGGCCTGAAGAGGAGCCCTTCACCATGTCCATTCTCTCCGGAAATCTGCTGAAGGCAGTGGCAATCACTGCCACGCTCGCTGCTTTCACCGTGCCCGTCTTCGCCAGCGGTGGCGGCGGAGGGGGGGGTGGTGGCGGCGGTGGTGGCGCCGGCAATTCCAACGCCGTCCCCGATTGCGTTGCGAAGTATGGCAAGGGCTGGGCCTACAGCTCCAGCAAGGGAAAATGCATGAAGGTTTCCGAGCTCGACGACAAGGAGCTCTACACGACCGGCCGCGCGCTTGCCCTCGGCGGCCATTACAACAGCGCGCTCGATACGCTGAACGCGGTCCGCGACAAGCATGACGCCATGGTGCTGACTATGATCGGCTACTCCACCCGCAAACTCGGCCACACCGCCGAAGGCATCGCGATCTACCAGGAAGCGCTGGCCATCGATCCGAACAATGTGAACACCCATGAGTACCTGGGTGAAGGTTATGTCGTCGCCGGCCGCGTCGATCTGGCCAAAGCCGAGCTGGCCACGCTGAAGAATCTCTGCGGCACCGGCTGCGAACAGTATGTGGATCTCAACAACGCCCTGCTCGGCCACCCCGATCAGGATTGAGCCGACGAACCGGCCCTCACGTTGAGCCCGGTCGGATCGGACCGGCAACGCCCGGCTTGACTGACGCAGCAGGAACGCCCGCTGCAGCGGCGTCGGCCGGCAACGACGAAAACGGCCTGGACGGAGGAGAGAAGCCGGGGGTCGACGGCTGTGACCCTCCCCCGCCCAGTGCATTCACTGGCCGACGCATGGACATCGGAGCCAGCTACCAGCCGCTACGCAAGCGCCCTGCCAGTCGCCCGCGATCAAGATGTTGGGCCGGGCCGGCGATGTATCGCAATTGATCGATTGCTTTTCGGGTCCGTTAACCTTCGCTGCGTCGCAAATCGCGACCGCGTTCGCAATTTGCGAAAGCGCTCAGGCCGCGGCGTCGTCCGCCGCGTCACGCTGGTCGCTGGCCAGCCATATCTTCAGAAACGCATCGAGGAACGCGACCGTCTGCCAGTCGTGCAGCGCCCGCCCCTCGAAATGCAGCGCCGCAGCCTGGCCGCCCGGCATTTTCGCGCGCTCGCCGATGCGCTGCGTCCAGCGGCTGACCATCGCCGTCGTCAGTTCGATGTGGAACTGGATGGCGAACGCCGCCCCGTCGAACGCGAACGCCTGGTTCGGAAACGTCTCTGCCGACCCTTCCGCGAGCAGCGCCGCCCCGACCGGCAGCGCAAAGCCCTCGCGATGGAACTGGTGGACGCGCGCCGGCCATTGCGGCAGCAGCTCGGTCCCGCGCGGAGTTGGCGTGAGACCGAACCAGCCGATCTCGATATGGCCGTCGCCATGCGGCCCGACCGCCGCGCCGAGATGGCGCGCAAGCATCTGCGCGCCGAGACAAAGCCCGAGGAACGGCGCCCGCTCCTTCAGCGCAACCCCGATCCAGTCCGTCTCGCGCTTCAGGTAGTCATCGGGGTCGTTGACGCTCATCGGGCCGCCGAAAACGATGGCGCCGGCGTGATCGGCAAGCGTTTCCGGCAGGGCGTCCCCAAAACGCGGGCGCCTGAGGTCGAGGGAATATCCGTGCGCCGTGAGCCACGAGCCGACGCGTCCCGGCGTCGAGTGCTCCTGATGAAGCACCACCAGCACCGGCTAGGCTATACCCGCCACGACTGCCGGCTTCCTTCTTCAGCAGCACGCGTGTCCGCGCCGGCACGCCGAGCAGCTCCGACACGCGCCACACGACGTTGTCCTCCAGTTCGTGGACCGTGCCGTCGGCATAGACGAGCTCCCACATCATCGCGACGATACGCTCGCGATCCCCGATCTCGAGGCGCTCCTTGAGCACGCTGGTGAAGGCGTAGAGATCGACGGCTTCCGCTTCGGCGGATTCGGCCGCCCGAACGAGTTCGCCGACTGCGCCGGGCTCGAGACCGAACTGCCGCCCGAGCACCGCCTTGAGCATGGTGCGCTCGCTCTCCTCGACCACGCCGTCCACCGCGACCACGTGAAACAGCAGCGCCGCGGCCGCAAGCTTCAGCTGGTCGTCGCCGGCCGGCGCCTGCTGACCGCCGTCGGCAAGATCGGCCAGAAACCGCCGGATCGCATCGAGCACGTCGGGCCTTGTCCTTCTTTTCCCGCCGGACGATGAGCGCGGAAAGCCGCCCCCGTCAACTGGATCGCGTCAACTGGATCGCGTCAGCTGGGCGCATCGACCGCGGCGTCGACTGGAGTCGGCTCGCCGCATGCCAGCCAGCGATAGTCAATCGGCCGCATCGGTGCTCCAAAAAACAAAACCGCCGGCGCAAGGCCGGCGGCTACAACATCAAGACTCAAACCCGAATAGGCTGCACCCTAGAACGTCCGCCCGATCCAAAAAGCCGAGCCCTAAAACGTGAAGTACGAAGCGCCGTTCGAAAAAACTACGTCTACGCGGAATGGACTATGGCCACGTATTAATTCAACACCGACTACGCCGCAGGTATTTCAGCAGCGAACGCCATGCCAAAAACGGCGAAGCGGCGAATCACCACACCCGCGATTTTCGTTTAGGAATTGTTACTTTGCAAGCGCGGCCCTTTGGCCGTCGCGTCAGAACGTCGTCCGCCAGAGCACGGTCGCGATGATGAGATAGGTGAGGTAGTGCAGGAACTGGTCGGCACCGATCCCCCACCAGAACTCCGAATCCACCGACTGCCAGCCGGCACGCGCCATGATCTGCTGCTTCGCCCAGTCGATGTGGTAGTGGACGACGAATTCCGCCGCCACGATCGCGATGCCGACGGCCAGCGGCGGCGCCATGATGAGAAACACCGGGATCGTGAAGATCGCGTGGATGCCGGCATGCAGAATCCCGCCCGGGTGCCCGTAGGTGCCCTTGTTCACCACCTGGTAGGTGGTCTGCAGCGGATAATCGCAAACGAAGTGCTTGATCTGCAGATAGAGCAGTGCGGCAAGCACCGCCCACGTCGGGTCTTTCACATCACCCTCCAGACCGCGAAACCTTGCCCGGCCAGCTTACAATCGGCAACCTGTCGCCCCAGTGACTGCCATCACAACGGCCCACTTCGTTCGGCGCGAGGCTGTTTAGCCTACTCCGTTATTTTGATGTAGCGGTAAATGTGCCGTCCCAGTCCGCCGGCGGCGGCGATCTCCGCCACTCTTCGATCCGTTCCCGATATACGTGGTAGAGCTTCTGCAGACCCGCAATGTCGAATTTCTCGCAGTCGGCAAGCGCGCTTTCCGCCGCGTCCCATTCCGCCCGGCGGTAGAGATGCAGGAAGCGGGTATGCGTCTTGTCGAGTTCGCCATGGGCTTCGGCGTTGAGCGCGATCGCTTCGGCCGGCGTGTAGATGCGCGTCGGGTGCGCGCGCCCCTTGACCCGCATCAGGTCGAGTTCGACCACCTTCAGCCCGTCGACGCGCTTCACCGTCTGCTCGCCGACCACGATCGGCACACCGTAGACCTTCGACAGTCCCTCGTAGCGTGAAGCCACGTTGACGTCGTCGCCGATCGCCGAATAGTCGAAGCGCTGCGACGAGCCGAGATTGCCGACGCAGCAATCGCCGGAATTGATGCCGATGCCGATGGCGACGCGCGTGTGCGTGCGTCCCGCCGCTTCTGCCTCGCGCGCCCATTCGGCATTGAGCCCCTCCATCTGCCGCATCATGTCGAGCGCCGAGTTGAGCGCATGCGTCGCATGGTCGGGATCGTCGAGCGGCGCGTTCCAGAAAGCCATGATGGCGTCGCCCATGTATTTGTCGATCGTGCCGCGGTTGTTCATGATCGTCTCGGAGAGCGGCGTGAGCAGGCGGTTGATGAACGTGGTCAGTTCGTGCGCCGTCATGCGCTCCGAGATCGACGTGAAATTGCGCACGTCGCAGAACAGGAGCGTGAGTTCGCGCACCTCGCCGCCGAGTTCCAGCTTGTCCGGATTGGCGATGATCTCGATCACCACCGACGGCGACACGTAGTAGCCGAACGCGCGGCGGACCTCGCCGCGCTGCTGCTCGGTGCGCCGGTAGACGTAGATCGTCGCCGTCGTCACCAGAATGAAGAGCACCAGCGCCGGGTACGACGGGTCGAACAGAAGACCGAACCGGCTGTACGCAATCCATCCGCCGTAGATGAGAATGGCGATGGCGAGAAGACCGAGCAGCGCCGAGGTCAGCGCCGGCAGCCGCTGCACCACGCCGGCGAGGAAGACGCCGAAGACGATCATCGCCAGCATCTCGACCGCGACCGCGAAGTCCGGCCGTGTGAGCGTACGGCCGCTGAGGATGTGCTCGAGCACCTGGGCGTGCACCTCGAAGCCGGGGAGTGCCGCATCGAGCGGCGTGGCGCGGAGATCCATGAGACCCGGCGCGCTCGTGCCGATCACCACGATCGTTCCGTTGATGTCCTTGGGATCGTTCTCGCCGGCAAGCACCTTCCACGCCGGGATGTATGAGGCGGGCTCGGCCTTGCGGAACTTCAGCCACAGCCCGCCGTCGTAGTCGGTCGGAATCTCGAGCGCGCCGACCCGGATGTGGTTGATGCCGGTTGCCTGACCGAACGCTTCCTCGCCACTGGCGTTGGACGACTTCACCACATAGGTGTTTGCGCCCTGCGCCACGCGCAGCGCCTCCATCGGCAGCGTCGGCACGAGCTGGTTGCCGACGCGATAGAGCAGCGGCACCCGCCGCACCACCTGATCGCGGTCGGGGATCCAGTTGATCGATCCAAGGCCTGCCGCCGCCGCGTTGAGCTCGGGCAGATTGGCAGTCGCGCCCGCGAAGGCCGGCACGAACGGACGCGGATCGTCGCCGGCGGTCGCGAACCCCGTCTTGATCTGCGGCAGCGGCGTCGAACGCGATGTCAGCGCCAGCGACAGGATCACCGGCTCCTTGGCGATCGAAGCCGCGAGGGTTTCGTCGTGCGTCGGTTTGCCCTGCAGGTAGGGCGTGATCAGCGCGGCTTCGTCCGCCGGCATGTTCTTGACCGCCTGCTCGGGCGATGTGCGGTCCGGTTCGGAGAACAGGATGTCGAATGCGATCGCCGCCGCGCCCTGCTCGCTGAGCTTCGTCGCCAGCTGGGCGATCGCCGTGCGCGGCCACGGCCATTGACCGATCTTCGCCAGCGAATCCTCGTTGATGTCGACGATGCGCACCGGCAGCGATGGATCGAACTCTGCCGGACCGAGATGCTGGTAGGAATCGAAGGCGATCAGGCGGAGCGCCTGCACGAAAAACGGATCGACCGAGCGGATAGCCACCGCCGCGCCGAGGATCGCGACGATGAGGACGATGTAGATCTGCCCCGTCCGGTTCAACATGCGGCTCTGCCACCCCTGCTCTGCGGCCGGAGTATCGCGGGACAGCGCCCGCGCCGCAATTCCCCGCCGCCCGATTTGCCCCCAGGGCCAAACCGCCATGCCCGCGCTTGTCATCGCACTGCGGCCGGTTATGGTCGCCGGCCGAGGGAGCGCATCCGAGATGAGCAAGGTCTTCGTCATTGCCCAGGGCGGCGGCCCGACCGCCGTCATCAACGCCACTGTTGCCGGCGCTATCAGCGCCGCCCGCCAGCGGTACCCCGGCGTCCGTATTTTCGGCGCGCGTCACGGCGTACGCGGCATCCGCAACGATCACTTCATCGACCTGTCCGGAATATCCGACGCCGACCTTGAGCGGCTGGCGAATACGCCAAGCGCGGCCCTCGGCAGCACCCGCGACAAGCCGAACGACGAATACTGCGAGCGCATCCTGAACCAGTTGCACGCCGTGAATGCCGACGCCTTCATCTATATCGGCGGCAACGACACCGCCGGCACGCTGGAGGTTCTGGCGAAAGCCGACGCCGGCAGGATCGCGCTGGTTCACGCCCCGAAGACCATCGACAACGACCTCGTCGAGAACGACCACACCCCGGGCTTCATTTCCGCCGCACTGTTCGTCGCCCACGCCTTTCGCTCGGTCGATCTCGATTTTCAGGCGCTGCCCGGCATCTACGTCGGCATCGTCATGGGCCGCCACGCCGGCTTTCTCACCGCCTCGTCCGCCGCCTGGCGCCGGTCGGAGTCCGAAGGACCGCATCTCGTCTACGTGCCCGAGCGCCCGTTCTCCATCGAAGCCTTCCTCGCCGACGTCCGCGATGCCCGCCAGCGCTTCGGCCGCTGCGTCGTCGCCATGTCGGAAGGCGTTGCCGGTGCCGATGGCCGCCCGCTCGCCGAAATGCTGATGGCCGCGATCGAGCGCGACGCCCACGGCAACGTCCAGCTCTCGACTGGCGAGCTCGGACAGGCCGTGCAGATGGAGCTCGCCCGCGAATTCCCCGGCGTGCGCGCCCGCGTCGATACGTTCGGCTACCTGCCGCGCTCGTTTTCGGGGCTGATCAGCGAGGTCGACCGCCGCGAGGCCTTTGCGGCCGGGGCCCACGCCGTCGCGGTGGCCGCCGATGGCAACGGCTCCGTCACCGTCGGTGCCGAGGGCCGGATCGGATCGGTGCCGCTGGCCGCAGTCGCCGGCAAGACGCAGCACATGCCGGCGTCGTTCCTTCTGGCTGACGCCCAGAACCTTTCGTCCGCGGGATCGGACTATTTCACGCGGCTGTTGCCGGCACCGCCGGATATCTACGCGCCATTCCTCTAGGCTCCGCCTCCCGCCAGCCGGCGGTGGAGCGGCCGCGCTTCGCCCCGATCGCCAGGACTAGAACTGGACCTGTGCGTATCCGCCGTAGCTGTTCTCGGTGACGTTGGACCCGAACTTGAAGTCGGCCTTGATGCCCGCCGTCAACGACTGTCCCGAGGGACCGGGCTTGCGGAGAAGATCGGCACCCAGCCCGAGATCGCCGTACGTTCCGAGCTCGTCGAGAGGCACGCTGGCCGAGCCGCCGGCGACAGCGGTAAACAGCGCCGTCGACGGGGCAACCGGCTCGTCATGCAGCAGCAGGCTGACGTAAGGCGACAGCGACGTTGCTCCGTCCGCCAGCATCATATGCGCCTTGAGAATTGCCCCGGCATAGGTGTCGATCGTCGCCCCGCTCGTCAGGTTCATTCCGCCGACATCCGCGAAATCGCCTGAGCCCGACGCCACGTTCGAAGCCATGAAGCCGATTTCCGGCAACAGGCTGAGGCCCTGGAAGGCAAATTCGTAGGTGGCGTCGCCGCTGAGATCGTAGCGGGTGCTTGTCAGCGTCGCATGGTCGACCGCCGACTGCGGATCGCTCATGCTGAAGCTGGTGACACCGACCTGGCCCTGCAGCATGGCACGCAGACGCCCGGCGGCGAGATCGCCATAGACGCCGCCGAAGCCCTGGCCGAAGGAGCCGTTCAGCCGGTCGTCCGCGCCGAAATCCTCGGAGAACTGCCCGCCAAGGCCGCCGCCAGTCACGCCGATCCCGAAGGTGGCGCCGTTGCCGACCGGGAGGCACGCCACGTCGTAGCCGACCTGCAGGCCGCCCATGCCAACGTCCGACTGCGTGCCGGAGAGCGTCCCGTTCTGGCCACCGCCGAGCGCGCGCATCCAGCGGCCGTTCCCGCAGGAAGTGGCGTGGTCGGTGGGTACCAGCGTCGCCTCTGCGGTCGTCCGCGCCAGAAGCGCCGCCGCCGAAGCGGCGTGTTCCGGCGCATCGTTCAGCGTCGTGGTGACGATCCAGCCCTCGTCGTTCTGGACGAGGCGATAGGAGATGACGCCATCGTCGGGCAACCCCGAGACGTCGAGCGTGCCGGTATCGGCGCCGCCCACCGTAATCAGCGGGATGTCCACCAGAGCGCGCCCGGACGGACCGACCAGACTGAGGTTGAGCGTGGTGTCCGCGGTGTAGTCGCCCGACAGGACGACGTGGTCGCTCAGCCCGAGACCGGGCGCAAAGTCGAAGGTGGCGGTACCCGTGCCCGACCACGACTGCGCGCTCAGCCTTCCGCCGGCGATATCGTCCTGCATGGTGAAGTCGCCATTGTTCGTCAGCGTGGTGACACCCGACAGGTCACCGTTCACCACGTAGAGCGTGCCGCCCTCATTATCGACGAAGCCGTTGACCGCGCCGTTCAGCCATAGCGAGCCGCTGCTCGTCATGTTGCCGTTCCAAGTGCTGTCGGCGGTATTGAAGACCGACCCCGTGTTCGCCAGCACGTTGCCGTTCCAGGTGCCGCCGTCGTTGTCGACGGAGCCGTCGTTCGACTGCACGTCGCCGGTCCACGTCGCCCCCTCGATGTTGACGATGACACCGTTGGCGTCGTTGCCGACCACTTTCCCTGTCCAGAAGCTTCCGCCGTCGTTGCTGATGAAGGCGCTGTTCGACTGGATGGCGCCGTCCCACGTCGACCCGTAGTCGTTGTAGATCGAACCCAGATTGCTGGTGACGTCGCCCGTCCACAGTGCGCCGGTGTTGCTGATGTAGCCCGTCGCCCGGTTGACCACATTGCCGGTCCAGGAGACCCCGGTCAGTCCATCGGCGCCGTCGCCATTGACGACCGCACCGCTGTTATCGAGGTTGGCCGTGAAGACGTGGGAGTTTCCGATATATCCGAACTGATCGTCGTCGGTGTAGGTGTTGGTGACCGTCCCGACGGTGCCGCCGTTCTTCACGGTGATGGTGCCGGCATTGACGAAATAGCCCGGACCGTCGTTGGTGATGTGATCGATGACGGTCAGCGTGCTGTCGACGCCGACGCTGAAGCTGTTCCCGATCTCTATCGAGTTCGCAGTCCCGCTCTGGCCGTCGAGAATCTGCGGGCCGTAGTCGGTCAATGGAATCGTAACGTCGTCCCCGCTGCCCGGGACGCTGGTCGTCGACCAGTTGTTGGGGTCGTTCCAGTCGGCATGGTCGGGGTCGGCGCCACCGATGAATTGCACGGGAGCCGCCAGCGCGGGATCGATTGAGACCGGCGCGATGGCTGTCGCCATAAAGCCAATGGCACCGAGCGACGCCGCCCGCGCCGCGTTTCTGAAACTGAACATGAAAGGTGCCCCTGCAGATGTCCGCCGCCGCCACGGCGATTCGCCCAAAGAGAATAAGAGCGAAGTCATCCCTAAAAAAACGATAATGCCGGCAGCCGTGGAAAACCCCGCGCACTTCGTCTCGACGGTCCACCGCCCGTAGTGTGACGAAAAGCCCGCCTGCGGACGGGCGCACCGGCAGGCCTGTGCCATGATCGCGATGGGCGCCCCGCATTTTGCAGGCGCATCGCGCTTGATTATTGGCCGGATTCAGGTTTCAGCATTGAGGGGGCGCCCTTCAGTTGGTAAGTGATCATCAGCAATCACCCTTTTCCTCAGCCGACCGGCCCCCGATCTGATGTCAACCCGCGATAGCAGTGCTGCTCCGCTGTTGGAGGCACGCGGCCTTGCCAAGGCCTTTGGCATCGTCGAGGTGCTCACTGACGTATCGCTGAGCCTGAATGCGGGCGAGGTTCACGCCGTCATCGGCGAAAACGGCGCCGGCAAATCGACGCTGATGAAGATTCTCGCTGGCCACCTGCCGCCGACGCGAGGGTCGATCCTCATCGACGGGCAGCCGGTGGTGTTTTCCGGCCCGGTCGATGCCGAGCGCCGCGGCATCGTTCTGGTTCATCAGGAAATCCTGCTTGCGCCCCACCTGACCGTCGCCCAGAACATTTTCATGGGGCGGGAGCTGCGCCGCGGCATCTCCGTCGACGACCGCGAGATGAACCGCCAGGCGCGCGCCGCGGTCGAAAGCCTCGGCGCCGACATCGAGCCGACCAGGGTCGTATCGCGGCTCTCGATCGCCCAGCGACAACTCGTTCAGATCGCCCGCGCCCTGCAGGTGCCGCACCGCGTTGTCATCTTCGACGAGCCGACCGCCTCGCTGACCCCCCATGAGACCGAGGCGCTGCTCGCCGTGATCCGCGACCTGCGGGCGAAGGGAACCGCGGTGCTCTACATTTCGCACCGGCTGCCCGAGGT
>CAYOUO010000067.1:0-7715 GCA_964407155.1 uncultured Hyphomicrobiales bacterium
AGCATGCGCATCTGACGTACCAGAAGGGCCGCCTGGTGCGCTCCTGGACCCACCTGGAACGCCAGCGCGGCGGCTTCGGATTCCTCGGCGGGCCGGGCGAGACGCAGATCGAGGCCGACCGGCGGGCACTGGAGGAGCGCATCGCGCGCATCGAGAAGGATCTCGCAACAGTCGCGACGCGGCGCCGGTTCTTGCGCTGCTGGCGGCGGCGGGTGACGACGGTGGCGAGGTCGTGCTCGATGCGCGCGATGCGCTGCTCCAGCGCGCGGCGGTCGGCCTCGATCTGGGTCTCGCCGGGGCCGCCGAGGAAGCCGAAGCCGCCGCGCTGCCGTTCCAGATGGGTCCATGAGCGGACCAGCCGGCTCTTCTGGTAATTCAAATGCGCGAGCTCGACCTGAAGTGCGCCCTCGCTGGTGTGCGCGCGCTCGCCGAAGATTTCGAGGATGAGGCCGGTGCGGTCGATGACCTTGGCCTTCCACGCCTTCTCGAGGTTGCGCTGCTGCACCGGAGAGAGCGTACCGTCGACGATGGCAAGCCCAACGTGCTCGGCAGCGATGCGGCCCGCGAGTTCGTCGACCTTGCCCGAGCCGAACAGCGTCGCCGGACGCGGCTCGGCGAGCGGTACCGGCAGCGCCTCCACCACGTCGAGATCGATGGCGCGCGCGAGACCGAGAGCTTCCTCGACGCGCGCCTCGGCGGTGCGCTTCGGCACGCCGGGACGCGGCCGCTCGCGCTGCACGGGCACCAGAACGAGCGCGCGGTCTGCCGGCGCCGGAGGCGTGTCGACGGGCTTGCCGGCGCCCGGCTCCTCGCCGTGAGCGCTCAATCTGCCTGCCGCTCGCCGTCTTCGCCGGGCTCGAACATCTGCACCGGCGCGCCGGGCATGATGGTCGAGATGGCATGCTTGTAGACGAGTTGGGAATGTCCGTCGCGACGAAGGAGGACGCAGAAATTGTCGAACCAGGTCACGATGCCCTGGAGCTTCACGCCATTGACCAGAAAAATGGTGAGCGGCGTCTTCTGCTTGCGTACGTAGTTGAGGAAGGTGTCCTGAAGATTCTGCGCGCGTTCCGCCATTTGTTTTCTCTTGTGCGCTTTTACCGTTTTTGAGCTCCGGCCCGCGTCTTGGGGAACGTGCCGGCAGCCGTCTCAAGTGTGACGGCACTTGGTCCTTTCGTCACGCTGATTTTTGCGATGCAAAATTGTCCGGCTGGTCAAATGTCGGCAATGCCGCCGGCGACGCCCATGCGGGCGCGATCTCGACGGCATCGCGCAGTCCCGCCCGCAGGCTGGTTGCAACCGGCCCCGGTTTCCCGTCGCCCACCGGCTGGTCGTTGATGCGCACGATCGGCGTGACCGCCGCGGTTGCCGAGGTGAGAAACGCCTCGCTCGCGGCGAGTGCTTCCGCCAGCGAAAACGCCCGCTCCTCGAGGCGCACACCGCTGCGGCCGGCCAGCGCAACCAGCACCGTGCGCATGACCCCGCGCAGGATGGCGTTGTCCGCCGGGCGCGTGCGCAGCACGCCATCCTTCGTGACGATCCACGCGTTGGTCGAAGCGCCCTCGGTCACCAGGCCGTCGCGGTCGACGAACCAGGCCTCGAACGCGCCGGCCTCCCGCGCCATCTGCTTGGCGAGCACGTTGGGCAGGAGCCCGACCGTCTTGATGTCGACCCGCGCCCAGCGCGTCTCCGGCACGCTGAACACCGCAACGCCGGTGCGGGCACGCGCGTCGCGCGGCGCCTGCGGCAGCGACTTCGCGGTGACCACCAGCGACGGTGTGACGGGCACCACGGGAAATGCATGGTCGCGCGACGCGACGCCGCGCGTGACCTGGACGTAGACAAGGCCGTTGGCGACACGGTTGCGGCGCACGACCTCGCGCATCACGACGCCGAGCGCGACCGGCGCGACCGGCCAGCCAATGCGCAGCTCATGCAGCGAGCGATCAAGCCGCGCCAGATGCAGCCGCTCGTCGACCAGCCGGCCGCCGATGACCTCGCAGACCTCGTAGACGCCGTCCGCGAGCTGATAGCCGCGATCCTCGACATGCACGGCCGCGTCGGCGTGCGGCAGATAGCGGCCGTTGACGTAGGCGATCCGCGACATCGTGGGATCAGCCGACGCCCAGCGATTTCAGTTTGCGATGCAGGGCCGAGCGCTCCATGCCGACGAACTCGGCGGTGCGCGAGATGTTGCCGCCGAAGCGGTTCACCTGCGCAGTGAGATACTCGCGCTCGAAGATCTCGCGCGCATCGCGCAGCGGCAACGACATCAGATGCTCGCCGCCGGCGCGGCCCGGCGTGGTCGGCAGCATCTCGCCGATCTCGGCCGGCAAAAACTCGGCGGTGATGGTCTCGGATTCGTCGCCGCGGGCAAGGATCATCAGCCGCTCCACGTTGTTGCGGAGCTGGCGGATGTTGCCCGGCCAGTCGTGCGCCTGCAGCACTGCCATGGCGTCGTCGCCGATCTTGCGGAGCGGCAGGCCGGTCGACCGCGAAATCTGCTCGACGAAATGGCGCACCAGCAGCGGAATGTCCTCGCGCCGCTCGGCGAGCGCCGGCACGCGCAACGGCACGACCGCCAGCCGGTGGAACAGATCCTCGCGGAACGCCCCCTCCCCGATCTCGCGTTCGAGATCGCGGCCGGTGGATGAAATGATGCGCACGTCCACGGTAACGCGATTGGTGCCGCCGACGCGCTGGAACGTCTGGTCGACCAGGACGCGCAGAATCTTGTTCTGGGTCTCGCGCGGCATGTCGCCGACCTCGTCGAGATAAAGCGTGCCGCCGTGCGCCTCCTCCAGTGCGCCGACCTTGCGGGCATCGCCGTTGAGCGGCTCGGTGCCGAACAGCTCGTGCTCCATCCGCTCCGGCGTGATGGTGGCGGCGTTGAGCACGACGAACGGCCCGTCCTTGCGCTGGGAAAGCTCGTGGATGGTGCGGGCGACGAGTTCCTTGCCGGTGCCGGAGGCGCCGGAAATCATGATGCGGCTGTTGGTTGGCGCGATCTTCTCGATCATCGAGCGCAGGTGGTTCATCGCCGCCGACGAGCCGAGCAGGCGGCTCGCGTCGCCCGTGCGCTCGCGCAAGACCTTTACCTCGCGGCGGAGCTTCGAGGCCTCGAGCGCGCGCTCGGCGATCAGCACCAGGCGATCCGCCTTGAAGGGCTTCTCGATATAGTCGTAGGCGCCCCGCTTGATCGCGGAGACGGCGGTCTCGATGTTGCCGTGGCCGGAAATCATCACCACCGGCAGGTCGGCGTGGTCCGACTTGATCTCGTCAAGGAGGGCGAGGCCGTCCAGCCGGCTGCCCTGCAGCCAGATGTCGAGAAAGACCAGCGACGGTCGGCGGCTGGCGATTTCGCGCAGCGCCGTATCCGCATCGGCGGCCGTGCGGGTGCCGTGCCCTTCGTCGCCGAGGATGCCCGCGACCAGCTCGCGGATGTCTACCTCGTCGTCGACGATCAGAATATCGGACGCCATGACCGTCTAACCCCCTGCCGCGCCGGCGGCCGCGGCGGACGCCGCCGCTTCCACGCGCGGTAATGTGATGTGAATCATCGCCCCATGCCCGCCTGCCGCCACGGCAGGCGCGTCGAGCAGGTCCACCCGCCCGCCATGCTCCTCGATAATCTTGGTCACAATGGCGAGACCAAGGCCGGTGCCCTTCTCCCGTGTCGTCACATAGGGCTCGAGCAGGCGCTGGCGGTTCTCCTTGGGAAGACCGATACCGTTATCCACAACATCCACGACGATGCTGTTGCCGTCGAGCCGCCCGATCACCTCGATCATGCCCCTGAAACCGGGCTCCGCCGGATACGCGACGATCGCCTCGGTGGCGTTCTTGATGATGTTGGCGATCGCCTGGCCGAGAAGGCGCGCGTCGAACCGGCCGATCATTGGAGCCTCCGGCAGGCGCGTCTCGAATGCGATCTCCGGCTGCGCCACGCTGATCAGGAACACCGATTCGCGGATCGTGTCGGACAGGTCGCCAACGACGAACGACGGCTTCGGCATGCGCGCGAAGGCGGAGAATTCGTCGACCATGCGGCCGATGTCGCCGACCTGACGGATGATGGTGTCGGTGCACTGGTCGAAGACCTCGCGGTCATCGACGATGACGCGCCCGAACTTGCGCTTCAGGCGCTCGGCCGAAAGCTGGATCGGTGTCAGCGGGTTCTTGATCTCGTGCGCGATGCGGCGGGCAATATCGGCCCACGCCGAGGAACGCTGGGCGCTGACGAGGTCGGTGATGTCGTCCAGCGTGATGACGTAGCCGTGCGCCTGCCCGGTCGCGCGCTCGGTCGTCACGCGGATGTTGATCGTGCGGTCGCGCCCGCCGCGTGAGACCACGATCTGGTCGCGGTGCTCCGGCCGCCCGTCGCTCAGCGCGCGCGCGACGACGGATGCCAGCTCGGGCGCGATTTCCGCGATCGGCGCTTCGACGACCTTCTCCGCGATGCCCAGGGTCTGCAGCGCGGTGCGGTTGGCGATGGTGACGTGGCCGCGCGCGTCGATGCCGATGACGCCGGCGGTGACGCCAGAAAGCACGGCCTCGATGAAACGCCGGCGGCTGTCGTTCAGCTCGCTGGCGGCGACGAGCTGCTGGCGCTGGTTGCGCAGCTGCGCGGTCATCGTGTTGAACGTGACGCCAAGCGCACCGACGTCGCCGTCGGAGTTGCTCGGCTGGACGGAGGCGCGCAGGTTCCCCGCCGACACCTCCTTCGCCGCGTCGATCAGCCGGCGGATGGGTGCGACCAGCTTGTTGGCGAACCCGATGCCGAGCCAGATGGCGGAGAGCAGCGTGACCACCGTGATGCCGAGAAAAAGGATGCCGAAGGCGATCTGCACGCCGAGGCGGGTCGCCGAGAGCGTCCGGTACTCGGCGACGTTCGCCGCCGTCATCGCGAGGTAGCCGGCGATGCGCGGATCGAGCGGGCGCGCGGCATAGACGAACAGGTTGTTGAAGCCTTCCAGCGCGGTGATCGCGCCGACCACGTTCGAGTTGCCCGGACTGATCAGCACCACCTCGGTCGGTTTCGCCTTGGCCTCGTCGATGGCTCCCTGCACGGGCGGCGGATAGTCGCGGCGGGTGGTGTTGGTCGCCGTCACCTCGCCCATCGGCGCGCCCTGATCGTTGATCAGGAAGATGCCGGCGAGGTTGCGGTCCTGGGCGAGCCCGGCGAGGAAATCCTTGAACCGCGATGGATCGTCGGTCATCAGCGACGGAGAGCGCTCGAGCTCGTGCTTCACGCTCAGCGTGTCGATGCGCAGTTGTGTCGCCTGCTGCTCGGCGTAGGCCTGCGCGATGGACAGCGAATTGTTGACGATCGCCTGGGTGCGCGTGGAGAACCAGTTGTCGAGGCCGCGGTCGAGCGAGAAGCTCGCCGAAATGGCGAGCAGGATCGCCGGCGCCGCCGCCACGATGCTGAACAAGAGCACGATGCGGATGTGAAGCTGGGCGGCCGCCTGCCCCTTGCGGTTGGCGAGAACCAGGCTGCCGAGCTCCCAGACGACCAGCAGGAGCAGCAGGGACACCAGCCCGCCGTTGGCGAATTTGGCCACCGCCACCGTGCGCGGTGTCGGCTGGATCGGGGTGAGCCCCATCAGGATGAAGAAGGTGGCGATGGCGGTGGCCAGCGACAGGAACACCGCCAGGTAGCCCACACCGCGAATGAGGCGCGGCCAGTCGATGCGACGGCCGAGCGCGCCATCATTGCCGATCTGTGTCGCTGCCGGCGCCGCGTCCGCTGTCATCGCCCGATCTGTCGCCTCAATGCCACACTCCGACGCCTTTGAAGGCCGGATTCACGCCTTATGCAGAGTGGGATTGAATTGCAACAGAATTGTGATCAAAAAACCACAACCGAGACGGCAAACCCTAGCGGCTGCTGCGAATCACCTGGATATCCAGCTCGCGGATCTTCTTGCGGAGCGTGTTGCGATTGACGCCCAGCAGCTCGGCCGCCCGGATCTGGTTGCCGTGGGTTGCCGCCAGCGCCGCCCCGATGAGGGGCTCCTCCACGTCGCGCAGAATGCGATGGTAGAGGCCGGGCGGCGGCAGTGCCTCGCCAAAACCCTGGAAATACTGCTGCAGGTGCTTCTCGACCGAACCCGACAGCGTCTGCTCGCTGGCCGGGTCGCTTGCCGGCCCGGTCAGCTGCGGCTGGTCCAGCTCCGTCTCGATCACGCTCTCGCTGATCGTTTCCTGCGGGTAGAGCGCGGCGAGGCGCCGCACGAGATTTTCCAGCTCGCGGATGTTGCCCGGCCAGCGATAGCGCTTCAGCTTCTCCATGGCGCCGGGCTCGACGGTTTTCACCGGCAGCCCCTCGCGGTCGCCCAGCGAAAAGAAATGGCGGATGAGGTCCGGGATGTCCTCGCTGCGCTCGCGCAGCGGCGGCAGCCGGATCGGCACCACGTTCAGGCGGAAGAACAGGTCCTCGCGGAACTGGCCCTGATTGATGAGGGCGCGCAGGTCCTTGTTGGTCGCCGCGATGATGCGCACGTCGGTCTTGATCGCGGTGCGCCCGCCGACCGTGGTGTACTCGCCCTGCTGGAGGACGCGGAGCAGCCGCGTCTGTGCCTCCATCGGCATGTCGCCGATCTCGTCGAGGAAGAGCGTGCCGCCGTCGGCCTGCTCGAAGCGGCCGGCGCTGCGCGCCCCGGCGCCGGTGAAGGCACCTTTCTCGTGGCCGAACAACTCGGCCTCGATCAGGTCGCGCGGGATGGCCGCCATGTTGATGGCGACGAAAGGGCCGTTCCGTCGCTTGCCGTAGTCGTGGAGCGCGCGCGCGACGAGCTCCTTGCCGGTGCCGGACTCCCCCGAAATCATCACGGTGAGATCGGTCTGCATGAGGCGCGCGAGCACGCGGTAGATGTCCTGCATCGCCGGCGAACGGCCGACGAGCGGAATCTGGTCGGCGGCCTCGTCGACGGGCACCTCTCCGCGTTTGTTCTTCGGCTCGGACAGCGCGCGGCCGACGATCGCGATCAGCTCCTTCAGGTCGAACGGCTTGGGCAGATATTCGTAGGCGCCGCGCTCGGAGGCGCGGATCGCGGTCATGAACGTGTTCTGCGCGCTCATGACGATGATCGGCAGGTCGGGGCGCACCCGCTTGATGCGCGGCAGGAGGTCGAAGGCGTTCTCGTCGGGCATCACCACGTCGGTGATGATGAGGTCGCCCTCGCCTTCGCTCGCCCAGCGCCACAGCGTGCCGGCGCTCGAGGTGAGGCGCACCGAATAGCCGGCGCGCGACAGCGCCTGGTTGAGGACCGTGCGGATCGCGGCGTCGTCGTCGGCGACCAGAATGTTGCCAAGCGCCATGGTCAGTCGTTCCTGGAAGCGTCCGTGGTGGCGGGCCCGGGATATGCCGGCATCAGCACACGGAACGTCGTTTTCTTGGGCTGCGATTCGCATTCGATGACGCCGCCGTGATCGCGGATGATCTTGGCGACGAGCGCGAGACCGAGGCCGGTGCCGTTCGCCTTGGTGGTGACGAACGGCTCGAACAGATGGGGGATCAGCTCCTCGGGCACACCCGGTCCATTGTCGCGCACGCAGAACTCGAGCGGCAGCGTGACGCGCGAGGGATTTCCCGGAACCGACAGGCGGAAGCCCGGCTTGTAGGCGGTGGTCAGCACGATCTCGGCGTCGGCATGGCCACCGACGGCCTCGGCGGCATTCTTGACCAGGTTGAGGAACACCTGAACGAGCTG
>CAYOUO010000068.1:0-7560 GCA_964407155.1 uncultured Hyphomicrobiales bacterium
GCGCAACAGCCTACAACCGCAATCTGGGTGACCCTGATGTGCAGCCCAATCCGTGTCTCGGCCCAATCGACAAGCCACCGTTCTTTGCATTGAAGGTCTGGCCCGGCGATATCGGTACCGCGACCGGCCTCGAGACCGACCGCCGCGCTCGCGTCGTCGATCATGGCGGTGCACCGATCGAGGGTCTCTATGCGTGCGGCAACGACATGAACTCCATCATGGCCGGATCTTATCCGGCAGCCGGCATCACCCTTGGACCCGCGCTGACGTTCGGCTACATCGCTGGACTCGAACTCGCCGGCGTCGATACCAGCATCACCTCCAGAGAGGGCAACTCGTGAAGCTCTACTACTCCCCCCACTCGCCATTTGTCCGCAAGGTTCTTGTCGTTGCATACGAGGCTCGACTCGAGGACCGCATCGAACTTCTGAAGAGCGCCGCCGGCCCCGTGAACCGCGATGCCGAAATCATCGCCATCAACCCGCTCGGTCAGGTGCCGACATTCATCGACGATCGCGGGGTCATGCTCGCCGACAGCAGGGTCATCTGCGAGTATCTCGATACCGTCGCCGCTGCCGGCCTGTTCCCCGCCGAAGGCGAGGCGCGCTGGAAAACCCTGGTCGAGCAATCTTCGGCCGACGGATTGCTCGCGGCGGCGCTGCTCTGCAGGTATGAACGCCTCATTCGGCCGGCGGAGTTCCAGTGGGACGGCTGGTACGATGGTCAATTCGCCAAGGTCACCTCGACACTGGATTTTCTGGCCACACGGGCACCGCGTTTCGGCGAGCGCGTCGACATCGGCACGATCGCGTCCGCCTGCGCCCTGAGCTACCTCGATCATCGCTTTGCCAGCTTCGATTGGCGCGGCGGCCGCGAGGTCCTCGCGACATGGTTCGCGCGTTTCTCCGAGCGTCCGTCCATGCGCAACACCGTTCTCGGCGTAAGCAAGGTCGCGGGCATGTGACAGTGGTTCGCGGCAAGCCACGACAACATCAGGCAGCGGATCCAACGGGCAGAACGATCGCCCGGCACTCGCCGAATCCGATCCCCACTCTTTCCTTCGTGCCGCGCGTCCAGGCCTGCATGATGACCTCATCGCCGTCATCCAGGAATGCGCGCACTTCGCCGTCGGGAAGCTGCATCGGTTCCCGGCCGCCGCGCGTGATCTCCATCAGGCTCCCGTAGCTTCCGGGACTGCTTCCGGAAATGGTGCCGCTGCCGATCAGATCGCCCGGCCTCACGTTGCAGCCGTTCGACGTTTGGTGAGCCACCATCTGCGCAAAAGTCCAGTAGAGAAATCGAGACGAGGCCGTTGCTACCTCGATCGGCGCATCGCCGGCCTCCCGCATTTTTGGCGTCGAGAGGTACACCGCAAGCTCGATGTCCAGGGCGCCGGACGCCTGATCCTCATCCGAAAGCAGATAGGGAAGTGGTGCAGGATCGCTGTTCGCGCGCGCCGTATGAGGAGCCCTGAACGGCGCCAACGCTTCGCTCGTCACCACCCAGGGCGAGATAGTCGATGCAAAACTTTTGGCGAGGAAGGGACCAAGGGGCTGGTATTCCCAGGCCTGCACGTCCCGCGCCGACCAATCGTTCAGGAGACAGAAGCCGCCGATGTGGTCGGCGGCGGTTTCTATCGGAATGGATTGACCAATCTGATTCCCGTTCGCAATCCAGGCGCCCAGCTCCAGCTCATAGTCCAGCCTTCGGGTCGGAGCGAAATGAGGCATGCCGTTGTCGACCTCCACCTGTCCCACGGGACGCGTGATCGGCCTCCCGCTTGGCATGATCGTCGACGCCCGGCCATGATAGGCAATCGGAACGTACTTGTAGTTGGGCAGCAGCGGATTATCCGGGCGCAGAATTTGACCGACGTTGCGGGCGTGTTCGATGCCTGCGTAGAAGTCGGAGAAATCGCCGACCGCAAACGGCAGCTCCATCGTCACGTCGGCGGCGGACAACAACATCCGGCATATTTCGCTCTGGCGCTGGCTGTGCTCTTCGAGCAGGTCGGACAGCAGCAATCGCACTGCGCGGCGCGTGGCGGAACCCATTGCAAAAAAAGCATTGAGCGGCGCGGCCGACGCAATCTCGATGGCGCGACGAAGATCGCCGGGAACGGACGGACTGCGCGCCAGTGCCTTTAGGTCGAGGAGCTGGTCGCCGATCGCCACGCCTGCGCGCGCTTCGCCGCCACCCTGGGTGAAAACGCCGATTGGAAGGTTCTGAATCGGAAAGTTGCGATGGCCGTTGGCGCTGTCGACGAAACTCCGCCGGGACGGATCATGGCTGCGGTCAAGTGCGAGATATCCGTGGTCCAGAGATGAGGCAGCATCCGCGTGGAAAGACTTGGTCGGCATTGTGAGCAGGCGGTCCACATACGGTGCAACGAGTGGCCAACTCTCGTGCAATGCGACTGCCGAATCTGTCCCTATGACTTGTGACGGCTGCCTTTCAGGCTGCCGTCACCCGCGCGCCACCGCAGCCTCCACTGGGGGCACCTGGCCGAGCGCCGCTCTTCGGAAGCCTTTCACCGCGCAGCCGGAGAGCGAGGCCGCGACGGCATGGAGGTCACTCGGGCGGATGCTTGGTATGCCAGTCCGTCAGGCGCTGGAAAGCAGCGCCTACCCGGCACACCTCGCCCTCCCCCAGGCGCGGTCCAACAAACTGCAGGCCAATCGGCAATCCGTTGCCGTCGAAACCAGCCGGCACCGTGACGGTAGGAACGCCGCTCAGATTAAAAGGCGCGGTGTATTTGATGAATTCGGTCGCGACGTCATCCCTCAATGCAGCCGCCTCGGCCAAGCTGGGCACGCCTTGCGGCGTAACGGGAACGATCAGCACATCAACGTCCCGGAACACGTCTTCCAGTCCGGTTGAGTAAACTTGTCGGCTGAGCGCACGCCTGGCGATGGCATCAGGTGTCAGGCCGCGGCCAAGTTCTATGATGCCCGCCAGCGCCGGCCCGTATTCGTCCTTGCGCGCGGGATAGGTCGCGGCGTGTGCCAACGCCACCTCGAGGTGGAGATGAACCTCCCAGCCGGCGATCGCGTCGCGATACGACGGCAGCTTGACGTCGCGAACCAGAGCGCCGGCTGCGGTCAGAACCCGAAGTGCGTCCTCGACGGCGTCGGCGACATCCGCCTTGGTGCCATCGAATACGTAGCTGCGGTCGAGACCGATCTTCAGTCCCTGGATATTCATTTCGCACGCGGCGCGATAGTTCGGGACGGGAGCGCCGAGCGAAGTCGGATCACTCGGGTCCTTGCCGGCGATCGCCTCGAGAATGATGGCAGCATCCTCGACGGTGCGGGTCATCGGGCCAATGTGGTCCAGCGACGGAGCCAGGGGAAAGACGCCGTGCCGGCTAACACGCCCCCACGTCGGTTTGAGGCCGACGATCCCCGAGCTTTGGGAAGGGAGTCGTATCGAACCGCCGGTACAGGAGCCCAACGATCCGTATCCCAGCCCCCAGGCGATGGAGACGCCTGAGCCGCTGGAAGATGCGCCCTGCCAATAGTCGGCATTCCAGGGATTGGGGGGTCTGATTTCACTGGAATGATGTTCCGTCCACGCGCCTTCGACGGTTTTCACCTTGCCGAGAATGATGGCGCCGGCTCTTTCGAGACGCTCGATGACGGTCGCCGAATACGAAGGCGTGTGGTTGCGCCGAAATACCTGCCCGGCCGCCGTCGGAGCGAAGTCCGTATAGATGATGTCCTTTGCCGTCACCGGCACGCCGTGCAGCGGCCCGCGCCAGTATCCCGCGGCAAGCTCGGCGTCGGCTTCCGCCGCTTTCTTCAGCGACCGGTCGGCGAGCACCGTGACGAACGACTGGTGTCTCGGTGCGATGGCGTCGATCCGGTTCAGGATGGACTGAGTGACCTCGACCGCGGAAACCTTGCGCTCTCGAATCTGGCGCGAAATCTCGGCGAGGGACAGATAGTGCAGCGGCGCGGCCTTCTCCATTGAGATCTGATCACTTCCTCAGCGACTCGAGCGCCCAGTCCTGCAGATGTGGGGTCCAGTAACTCTGCTCCAGATAGAGCTTCTTGAACTTCCACACGCCTTTCACCCGCACATATTCCTCCTCGTATTGGCCCACGAGCCAGTAACCGGCCAGCTCGCCGTTCACGCGCCGGGTGCATGGCATGGTCAGCCACCAGCGTCCTGTCGCCGTATCGCCATCGACCTCGATCATCGGATTCAGCACGAGGTGGGCCGCAAATGGAATGTCGTTCGACATGCCGTCAAACTTGCGCCTGATCGCCTCTTGGCCGACGTTGATGTCGTCGCGGCCCATTTGCCAGATTCCGTCCTCTACAAACAGCGAAGCGATCCCCTCCTTGTCGTAGTTCAGATCGCAATAGCGACAGTACTGGTACTTGAGCTTTTTGATCTGTTCGATCGACTCGATGGCATCCAGCCGTTCCTCGAGCGTCTTAGCCATGCCCGCTGTCCTTTCGCAGTTCGCGCACCAGTCAATTCGCTTCGCTGTCAATGCTGTCACATGAATCCGGACAGCCGCAGGTCGTTCAATTTATATCTTGGCGAACGCGCCATCTCGATCAAGCCGATCCTCGATCGGCCCAATTCCGTGCCGCGCAGCAATGTCGCCTGACAATTCGGTTTTACTTCATCCAGAAAGCAGGATGGCGCGCTCGCTATCGGAATTCTGTCACCATCGAGAGCGACACGGCAGCCACTTACCGTTGACGTGCGCGTGCTGTTAGATGGATCGGTGATACCTCACGTCGCCTGACATGCGTGCTTGACAGGACGAGGAATCCTTGGAGCACCCCAAACGGAAATGGCGCCTCGAAGGTGTGATCGTCATGGATCGGAAGCTCATTCTCGAAGGCTTTCTTCCCTATCGCCTCAATCGCGCGGCTGCGCGGATGTCGTCGGATTTCCGTGTCGCGTACGGTCCCGACTACGACCTCACCATCCCGGAGTGGCGCGTGCTGGCGACGCTCGGCGAATTCGGCCAACTCTGCGCGAAGGAGATCGGCAGCCATTCCTCGATGCACAAAACAAAAGTCAGCCGTGCCGTTCGCACGCTGGAACAGCGACGCTGGCTGACACGGGACCAGCGCGTGGACGACCGGCGGGAAGAGATCCTGTGTCTGACCAGCCTCGGGCGCGATTACTATCGCGGGCTGGTCCCAAGGGCGCTGGCATTCGAGCAGGCGATCCTGCGAAAGCTCGGAGATGATGCAGAGGCATTCTTGCGCGGTTTGACGCGCATCGAAACGATCTTGTCGGAAGAGAGCGGCCAATCGACGACAGGCCGCGCACCTCAACCGTTCCTGCGCAACCGATAAAGAAGCGCGCCCCGCTTCAATCTATTGGGTGGCTTCCTCGGCACCCGTCGATCCGTCCTCATGGCGTCGCCAGACCCCTATCAGGGCAGGCACGCCGATGGCGGTATCGTTGCACGAAACGTTGCACGATGAGAACGCGACGACTTGCGAAACCAAGGAAAACCGTGGTGGGCCCGGCAGGACTCGAACCTGCAACCAGATCGTTATGAGCGACCGGCTCTAACCATTGAGCTACAGGCCCCCTCGCGCGCGGCAAGGCGATGGCCGATATACAATGTGACGCGCCGCAATGAAACCGTAATGGACCGGCACCGGTTTCATGCCACAATTGCCGAGTGCCACAATTGCCGGTCTTGCTGGAGGAACGCCCATGAAGCCGAATTTCGCGGGCATGCTCGCCCTGGCCACTGCCCTCGTCACTGCCCTTCCTGCCCTTGCCGACACCCCCACGCCAACCCTGACCGCAACCGGCACGGGCACCACCATGGTCGTTCCCGATATCGCCGTCGTCACGGTCGGGGTCGTCAGCCGGGCGCGCACCGCCGGCGCCGCGCTCGCCCAGAACTCGGGCGATCTCGGCAAGGCCATCGCCGCGATCAAGGCGTCCGGCGTCCAGGACCGGGACATTGCCACCTCTGGCTTCGGCATCGATACGATCTACGCCGAGCCCAAGCCCGGCGAGGTGGCCACCACGCCGCCCGGCATCGTCGGCTACAGCGTCTCGAACCTCGTCACCGTCACCATCCGCGACATTTCGAAATCGGGCGGCATCCTCGACAAGGTCGTCACCGCCGGCGCCAACCAGGTGACCGGCATCAGCTTCGACATCTCCGATCCCAAGACCGCCAACGACAACGCGCTGAAATCCGCCGTCGCCGATGCGCTTGCCAAGGGCGGGCTGATGGCGGGCGCCGCGGGCGTGAAGCTCGTGCGCGTGCTCTCGGTCTCAACCTCGGACGGCGCCTCGCCCCGCCCGATGCTGGCCGCCATGGCGAAGGCCGCACCGGCAGTCCCGGTGATGCCCGGCCAGCAGACGGTGAGCGCGAGCGCCACGGTCACCTGGGAGATCGCCCCGCAGTAGCGCCCGCATTCAGAGGGACGGGCCGCGCTCAGTCGGGACCGGTGTCCTCCAGATGGAAGCGGTGGAACAGGCGGTGGAGAACCGGCGCGAAGGCAAAGCTCGCGGTCGCGATCAGCGCCAGGCCCGAATAGAGCGCGTAGATGCCGGCGAACACCTTGGCGCCATCGTCCTTCAGCGTGTCGACCGGCCCCATGCCGGAGAGGATCATCGCCGCGTTCTGGAACGCATCGACCCAGGCGAGCCCGCCCAGCCAGTGATAGCCGGCAACCCCGACCGCGAGCGACGCCGCGATCAGCGCCGCGGCCGCCAGCACCGTCCGGCGGAGGCGCCGGTAGAACACCTCGCGCGACGCCAGCCCACGCTTCCGCGATTTTGCCACTCCAGCCATTTCGACCTCTCGCGCCCCCGGGAACCGCCGCACCTGTGGATGAGCATGTGTACGACACTGTGGAAAATCGGTGAACAAGCTGTGGACGAGCGCGTACGCAGTCGCCACTGGTCAGCCCCCGCCGGCGCCTGCTAGACGCTTCCCCATGTCGACCGAAGCCGCCGCCGCGCCGCACACCAACTGGGCGGGCAACCTCGCCTACCGTTCCGCGCGCATCATCGCCGCCGCCACCGTGGCGGAGGCGCAGGAGGCGGTGCGCAGTTCCGCGAAGCTCACCACCCTCGGCTCGCGCCACTGCTTCAACGAGATCGCCGACACTACCGGCACGCATCTGTCGCTGGCGCGCCTGAACCGGGTGCTCGCGCTCGACCGTGCCGCGATGACCGTCACCGTCGAGGGCGGCATCCGCTATGGCGACCTCGGGCCGGCGCTTGCCGCCGAGGGCTTCGCGCTCGCCAACCTCGCCTCGCTGCCGCACATCTCGATCGCCGGCGCCATCGCCACCGCGACCCATGGCTCCGGTGCCGCGAACCGCAACCTCGCCACCGCCGTCACCGCGCTCGAGTTCATCGCCGCCGACGGCAACCTCGTCTCGCTCTCGCGCGCCAAGGACGGCGACACCTTCGCCGGCGCGGTCGTCCATCTTGGCGCGCTCGGCCCGATCGTGAAGCTCACGCTCGCCATCGAGCCGATATTTTACGCCCGGCAGGATGTCTATCTCGGCCTGCCGTTCGCAACGCTCGCCAAAAATTTCGATGCGATCATGA